>JAAYCX010000009.1 GCA_012729555.1 Acidobacteriota bacterium | reverse complement strand
GGCTCAAGCGCATCTACGACCAGATGCCGGAACCGAAATTCGTTGTCGCGGTCGGCGCATGTGCCTGCAGTGGCGGAGCCTTCCGGGGATGCTATAATGTCCTGGAGGGGATCGACAAGGTCGTCCCGGTGTCCGCCTACATTCCCGGGTGCCCGGTGCGCCCCGAGGCGATCATCGACGGCGTGGCCAAGCTGCTCGGCAGCCTGCAGACTAAATCGGCGTAAAGGGAGGAGATGTCCATGACAGACGATTACGAATCCAGGGTGAGGGAGGCGTTCCCCGATTCCACGGTAACGGCGGGCGCGAAGGGGAGGCTGTGGGTCACCCTGACCCCCGAGCAGCTGATCCCCGCGGTCGGCACCCTGTGGGAGCGTTTTTCGCTCAGGCAGCTGGCCGTCATCGTCGGCGAGGACCTGCGGGACGCCTTCCAGGCGAATTACGTCTTTACCGGCGAGCGGGTGATCATCCTGCAGGTCCGCCTGGACCACGACAAGCCCGAGGTCCCCTCGCTGGCCGGGCGCATCCCGGGGGCGGCGGTGTACGAGCGGGAGATGAAGGACCTGCTCGGCATCGTTCCGGTCGGGCACCCGGACCTGCGGCGCCAGGCGGTCCCCGAGGACTGGCCCGAGGGCGTCTACCCCTTGCGCAAGGACGTGCAGATTCCCCGCCCGGAGGAAGAAGCTGCACAGGAGGGAGCATAGCATGGAAGAATCGGTCTTTCGTTTACCCGTAGGTCCGCAGCACCCGTTCCTCAAGGAGCCGGCGAAATTCGATTTCGACATCCAGGGCGAGGAGATCGTCGGCGCCCGGATGAATTTCGGATACAACCACCGGGGGATCGAGAAAGGGTGCGAGGCCCGGAACTATTACCAGGCCATGTACCTCCTGGAGCGGGTGTGCGGCATCTGTTCGCATTCGCACACCACCGCCTTCGTCCAGGCGGTCGAGGAGATCATGAAGCTCGAGGTCCCCAAACGGGGGCTCTACCTGCGCATGGTGGACTGCGAGCTGGAGAGGCTCCACAGCCACCTCCTCTGGCTCGGGGTCGCCGCCCACGAGGTCGGTTTCGACTCCCTCTTCATGCTGGTCTGGCGCGACCGCGAGCTGGTCATGGACATCCTGGAGAAGATCAGCGGGAACCGGGTCAACTACGCCATCAACACCATCGGCGGGGTGCGGCGCGACATCACCGACGCGCAGCGCAAGGAGATCCTGGGCATCCTGAAGACGCTCCGGCAGCGGCTCGATTACTACGCCAAGATCGGCACCAACGAGCCGAGCTTCGTCGCCCGGATCCAGGGGGTGGGCACCCTGTCGGCCGAGCGGGCGGCGGAGATGTGCGCCGTGGGGCCGTTCGCCCGGGCGAGCAACGTGGCGACCGACGTCCGGAAGAACGACCCGTACGCCTGCTACGCCGAAATGGACTTCAAGCTGGTCACCTCCGACCTCTGCGACATCATGGGGCGCGTCATCGTGCGCGTTTACGAGATGATCGAGTCGTGCAACATCATCGAGCAGCTGCTCGATACCATGCCCGAGGGGGAGATCGCCCTGGCCAAGGTGTCGCGCCGGGTTCCCGAGGGGGCCGCGTTGAGCCGCTACGAGGCGCCCCGCGGCGAGGACGTCCACTTCGTCCGCAGCAACGGCACCGACAAGCCGGAGAGGGTGCGGGTGCGCGCCCCCACGCTGGCGAACCTGGAGGCTGCCACGGAATCGGTGATCGGCGCCTATGTCGCCGACATCCCGATCGCCATCGCCTCGATCGATCCCTGCTTTTCCTGCACCGACCGCATGGCCATCGTGCTGCGCGACCGGAAGAAGGGGGTCCAGGTGACGACGTGGGAGGATCTGCGCCGCCGCGGCATCGAATGGTACGGCAAGAACAAGGGAATTCGTTTCTGATTCATGGGGGATCGGATGGACGTCGTCAAACCGCTGCTCTATATCCTGGTGTTCCCCGGTTTTCTCTTCCAGTTCGTCTTTTCGACCTACCTGGAGTGGATGGACCGGAAATTCTACGCGCGCATGCAGAACCGCCGGGGGCCGCTCTACACGGGCTACGCCGGGCTGCTTCAGCCGGTGGCCGATATCCTGAAGCTCTTCTTCAAGGAGGATATCGTGCCGGCCCGGGCCGACCGCTTCATGTTCAGCCTCATGCCGATCCTGGGGCTGGCGGCCGTGGTCACCGCCGGGCTCTACCTGCCGGTCTGGCTCTTCACCCCCTACAACTCCTTCGAGGGGGACCTGATCGTGGTGCTGTACCTGCTCTCCCTCCCCTCGCTGGTGCTCTTTCTGGCCGGGTGGTTTTCGGTCAGTCCCTACAGCCTGATCGGTGCGACGCGGGTGCTGACGCAGCTGTTCGCCTACGAGGTCCCCTTCTTCCTGGCCCTGCTGACCCCGGCCGTGGTCGCCGGGAGCTGGCAGATCCGGACGATCGCGGTCTACCCCTGGACCAGCGGCTCCTGGTGGGTGATCGGGATCCAGCTCCTGGCCTTCCTGGTGGCGCTCCTGACGCTGCAGGCGAAGCTGGAGCGGGTGCCCTTCGACATCCCCGAGGCGGAAACGGAAGTGGTGGGCGGGCCGCTCACCGAGTACAGCGGGAAAAAACTGGCGATGTTCCGCATCCAGAAGGACATCCTCATGCTGGTGGGGTCGGCCTTCATCGCCGCCCTCTTTCTGGGCGGGTTCCCCGGGGGGCTCTGGATCGGCGGGCTGTGGCTGCTGGTCAAGACTTCGATCGTCGTGTTTCTGCTCAGCGTGATCCGCGCCTCCTTCGCCCGGATCCGCATCGACCAGATCGTGACCTTCAGCTGGAAGTACCTCGCGCCCGCGAGCCTGGTCCAGCTCCTGGTCGTGCTCATCCTCAAAGGAAACGGAGTTTTATAGCATGTTGAAGGCAGGCATCTTCATTCCCGAACTTCTGGGGAACCTGGGGAACGCCCCGGCCACCCGCGAATATCCTTTTGTCAAGACGCCGGTCCCGCCGGGATTCCGGGGCACCCCGCGCCTGCGGCCGGGCCTCTGCGTCGGGTGCAAGGCGTGCGTGCGCGACTGCACGGCGGAGGCGATCGAGATCGTGCAGATCCCCCCCGACCCCAACGCGCCGCCTCCGGAACCGGGGACGAAGAACGCCGGTAAGAAGTTCAAGATGATCCTCTACCTCGACCGCTGCGTGCACTGCGCCCGCTGCGCCGATGTCTGCCCCAAGGACGCCATCTACCTCGACGAGGAGTACGAAATGGCGAACTTCACCCGGGACGCCCTGCGCCTGGAGATGGAATAGCCGGGGCGCCCGTCTTCATGAGAGGTGCCGCGCTTTCCGACATCCTGCGCGTCCGCCCGCTCCTCCTCCTGGGGATGGGGAACCCCCTGCGGGGGGACGACGCGATCGGCCACGCCCTGGCCGAGGCGCTCGAGCCGGAAAGCGGGGACGGATTCCGCGCCCGCGCGGTCGGGGTCTCCATCGAGAACGCGCTCCGGTGGGTGCGCGAGGAGTCGGGCGGGACGGTGCTCGTGGCCGACGCCGTCTTCGACGAGGCCCTCCCCGAAGGGGAGTGGGCCCTCTACCCGGCCGAACGGCTCGATTCGGTCTGCCACACGGCCCACTCCGTGCCGCTCTCTCTCCTCTTCTCCTTCTGGAAAAACGAGGTCCCGGGCCTCGGGGTCCACTTTCTCGGGATCGGCATCCGCTCGAGCGAGGAGCTGGCCCCCCTATCCCCCAGGCTTCAGAAAACCCTCGAGTCCCTGACGGCGCTCTGCCGTGCGGCGCTCGGTCCCCGGTAGCTACACCCCGATCTCGATGCCGGAGCCTTCCCCGACCTCCCCGACGATCCAGAAGGGGTGCCGGGCCGCGGCGAAGAGCGCCCGCGCCCGCTCGATCCGGTCGGGGGGGACGGCCGCGAGCAGGCCCCCGGAGGTTTCCGGGGTGAAGAGGAGTTCGCGCATCTCTTCCGGGACGCCGGGGGTGAAGTCCACCCCGCCGCCGTAGCATTTCCGGTTCCGGCCCGAGCCGCCCGGGAAGAGCCACTCCGCGGCGTACTCCCGCGCCCCGGGCAGGAAGGGGAGGTGTTCGAGCGAAAACCGGAGCCGCACGCCGCTCTTTTCGGCCATTTCCGATCCGTGCCCGAGCAGGGCGAAGCCGGTGATGTCGGTGGCCGCGCGAATCCCGGTCTCCATGAGCAGCCGGGCGGCCCCGCGGTTGAGCTTCTTCATGCTCTCCACCGCACCGGCGACATGCGCGGGGTCGGCCGCGTCGGCCTTGCCGGCGGTGGTGATGATGCCCACCCCCAGCGGCTTGGTCAGGACGAGGACATCGCCCGGCCGGGCGGCCGCCTTGGTCCAGAAGCGCTCCGGGTGGACCCGCCCGAGCACCGAGAGCCCGTATTTCGGTTCGCGGTCGTCGACGGTGTGGCCGCCGGCGATCACCCCGCCCGCCTCGCGCACTTTTTCCGCACCCCCGCGCAGGACCCCGGTGATCACCTCCGGCTCGAGGCCGCAGGGGAAGCCGCAGATGTTGAGCGCGAGGATGACCTCCCCCCCCATGGCATAGACGTCGCTCATGGAGTTGGCCGCGGCGATCGCCCCGTAGTCGTAGGGGTCGTCCACGATCGGGGTGAAAAAATCGAGCGTCTGGATCAGCGCTAGCTCGTCGCTGATTTTATAGACGGCCGCGTCGTCGCTGATGTCGAGCCCGACCAGCAGGTCGGGATGGTCTTTCGCCAGGAAGATGCCGGCGAGCGGGCGCAGCACCTGCGCCAGGGTCTCGGGACCCATTTTGGCCGCTCAACCGGCCGCCGTCGTCAGCTGCGTGAGCCGGATCGGCTCTTCAGGGTTCCCGGGGCTCATACGCTCACCACCTTCCCGGCGCCGAGCAGGGTCTCGGCGATCGAATACATGTTGGAAACCTCGCCCACGGCCACCTTGTCCTTCAGTTCGTAATGTCCCAGGCAGGTCCCGCAGATCAGGAGCCGGACCCCCCCCTCCTCGAGGTCGCGCAGATCCTCGAGCACGGGGGACCCTTCCACGGCGAGCTTGACGCCGCTGTTGTAAAACACGAGGACGTCGGGCCGCGGCTCCACCTCCCCCAGGGTGTGAAAAAACGCCCGGATCAGGATGTTGCCCAGGACGTCGTCCCCCCGCCCCATGAATTCGCTCGCGACGGAGACGACCAGCGGTCCCCCCGCAGGCAGGGTGCCCGGCGCGATCCGGGCCTGCTCCGCCGCTTCCCCCTCCCGGGTGATGCTGAGGTAGATCCCGTCCTCCCGCTCTTCGGCCTGGACGCGGCACCCTTGCTTTTCCGCCATCCGGGTGACGTTCTGCCGCGCCGTTTCGCCGTCGACGATGGCCGTCACCCGGTTCTCTTCCGCGATCGCCTTCTTCGTCAGCAGCACCGGCTGCGGACACGCGAGGCCACGCGCATCGATCACTCTGGACATACCTTCCCCCTGCTTTGAACCTCTTCCCGAACGCCTGCGCGGATCCGGGACCTATTCCTTCACGGGCAGCACGTGAATGGCCTTGACCACCAATGTCACGGTGTCGCCGACCTTGAGGCCCATCTCCTCGACCGACTCGGTGGTGATGACCGAGGCCATCCCCTGCGGGGCCGTGGCCTCGAATTTGACGAGCGACATGATGTTGTCGCTCTGGATGGAGGTGACCTTCGCCTGCAGCTTGTTGCGCGCTCCTGTTTTCATCGGGGGTTCTCCCTTTCGTTTAATAGACTCGTACGCTTTGATTTATGCCATTGTGGCCCCGCTCCCCGCAACGGTCAATCCCAGGGGAAGGAAGATTTTCCGGACCCTGCAGCACCTTGCTCACGGAGCCGTCCCGGGCCTTTGCGGGCTTCGCGGCTGGAAGGATCAGCGCCAGCAGGAACGCTCCGGGCAGCAGGAACGCAAGCGGTCTTCGACGGGGACAGACAGGCGGACGGAAATTTGTCGGCATGGGGTTCTCCCTCCAGGATCGGCGGCAGAGGCATGGCCGCCGGTTCCCGTCGGGAGGGGCTAGGAGGGAAGAGAAAACCCGGGTGCCCTGTCCGGACGGGCGGCCGGTCGGCCGGCTCTGCGGATGCGCATCGGTTGCACGCCGTGCAATCGATGCCGGGTTCAGGTTTTTCTCTGGTACGGTTTCATCACACTCCTCGCTCCCACTCTACCACAGGGGCGGCCAAAAATGGAACAGGGCTTCCCCCGGCCGGCATGGGGGCTAGTGATAATGCGCGTCCATCTCCCCCGCGCGCACCGGCACGGTGAGGGTGTTGGCCTTCGGCGGCACCGGGCAGTTGTAGAACTCCGAGACGGCGCAGGCCGGGTTGTAGGCCTGGTTGAAATCCAGGAGGTAGTTTCCGTTCTCGAGCGGCACCGCGTCGACGTAGCGGCCGAGGGAATAGGTTTCGCGGCCGCTGGTGGCGTCGCGGAAGTAGATGCCGAGGATTTCCCCGCCGCTTCCCGGCTCCAGGAGGCGGGTGGCCTCGAGGCGGCACTCCTCTCCCCCGGCGGAGAAACGGAACCAGCCGGCGCGCTCCGCCGTCCGGCGGTGGCCGCGGGTGGAAAGGATGACGGTTTTTTCGGCCGCCGGGTCGCGCTCGAGCGGCAGTTCGTAGCGCCAGGCGAGGTCGACCGGAAACCACCGGAGTCCCTTGTACGCGGCGAAGCGGGGGCTCTCCGGATCGAAGACGATCAGGGCGGGGAAGCGCTGGTGCGACAACCGCAGGTGGAAGCGCCCGGCCTGGATGTAGGCGGGGCCGGTGACCCCCTCGCGCATCTCCCTGTCCCCGAGCCGGAACCGGGCGCCGTCGTCGAGCGCCTCGACCCGGAAGAGGTCCCCCTCGACGGTGATCCTGAGATGGCGCGGCCGGATTGCCGCGTCCTTGAGGGTCAGGTCCGCGGCCGGGTCGCTTCCCACGGTCAGGGACCCTTTCCCGCCGAAATCCACCCGGTCGACGGCGGCCAGGTAGGAGCGGGGGCTCGCGCGCAGCCACTCGAGGGTTTCGGCGCGTTCCCGCTCGATCTCCCCGATGACCGATTGCGCCGCCGCGGGGTCGAGCGGGACCGGCTGCGCCGCCGGTTCCCGCCCGGAACGGGCGCAGCCCGCCAGGGCAAGAACGGCCAGGATAGGCAGGATCTTCTTCATGGATACGGGTCTCCGTTTTCGGGTCCGCCCGGCGGCAGACCCCTGTTTTCAAGGCTGCAGACCTGATTCTTCCCCGACCGCTTGGCCTCGTACAGCATCCGGTCCGCACGAGCCACCAGGCTCTCGGGGGTGTCCCCGGGCCGGGCTTCGGCGCACCCGACGGAGAGGGTGACCGCCAGCGGCAGGTCCCCGTCGAGCGAGGAGTGCGCCACCAGCATGCGCAAGCGCTCCCCCGCCTCGTGGAGCGCGCCGCGGTCGGCGCCGGCGACGACGGCCACGAACTCCTCCCCCCCCCAGCGGCCGACCAGGTCGAAGGAGCGCGCCCCGGCCTCGAGCGTCCGCCCCACCAGCCGCAGCACCCGGTCCCCGGTCTCGTGCCCGTAGGTGTCGTTGACCGCCTTGAAATCGTCGATGTCCATCATCAGCACCCCGAAGCCCCAGCCGTTGCGCCGCAGCTCCTCCAGGCGCGAGCGGAGGGCCGACTCGGCCCGGCGGCGGTTGGCGATCCCGGTCAGGTGGTCGAGCAGCGCCAGCCGCTCCATCCGCTCCAGGTGCTCGGCCGCCCGGCGCGCGGCGGTGTTGTCGTTGAACACCTCGACCGCCCCGGTGACGGCGCCGCCGGCGTCCCGGATGGGAAAAACGCGCACGCGCACCGGGACGCGGTGGCCCTCCCGGTGGTGGAGATACACGTCGGCCTCGCGCGGCTCGCCGTCCTCGAGGGTGGCGGCAAGCGGGCAGTGCCCGAGGCAGAGCCGGGTGCCCGCGTCGTCGATGTGGACCAGCAGGTTGTCCATGCAGCGGCGGCCGACCACTTCGGCGCGCCCGTACCCGGTCAGGGCCTCCGCCCCCCGGTTCCAGTAGGCGATGCGGCGCTCGCGGTCGGTGAAGTAGACGCCGTCGGCGATCGCCTCGAGCAGGTCGTGGTACAGGTTCGGGGGAACATCGGGTGTCTGGGCCATGCCGCATTATGCCATCGCCGGGGCGGGATGCAAGACTCCCCCGGCGGGCGCCCCTGTCGATTGAGCTTGTCGCCGGACCCGATTCATCATACAAATGGAGGAGAGCCGGACGGGCCTCGTGCCCGCCCGGCCTTGGATTTTCAACGGGAGGAATGAATGGAAAGAAGGACCTTCTTGAACGTGGGGCTTGCGGGACTGGGAACGCTGGCGGTGGCCGGCCCGGCCGCCGCGCACTTCATCCCCATGCCGTCTGATGAGAAATGGGCCGTGATCTTCGGGACCTGGTACGGGACGGCGCGCGACGCCGCCGTCTGGGTCTCGGAAGGGATGGGGGGGATCGCCCCCGTCTTCGACGCGCGGCAGGCGCCGGCCGACCTCGGCAGCTTCGACCACCTCGTGATCGGGACCGCGATCCAGGGGGGGAAGGGGCCGAAGGCGCTCGAGGACTACCTCAAGGCCCACGCGTCCCAGGTCAAGGCGAAGACCCGGGGGCTGTTCGCGGTGTGCGGCAACCTGGGGAAGCAGCCGGGGCCGCAGCAGGTCAAGGACTATGTCGAGGGCTACCTCGGCGGGATCACGGGGGCGGGGGCCGTCCCCGGTGCCATCTTCGGCGGGCGCATCACGCGGGCGCTGATGGAGCCGGACCAGTACAAGATGGTGACCGAGCTCTACGCGCGGATGGGGGGGCCGAAGGACGATTTCGACAACCTCTCCCGCGTGGCGTGCATGAAATTCGGGGCCGGAATCCGTCCCCCCCGGGCGTAGTTTTGCTTCAGGGGGCGCCGGGGCCGGGCCCGGCGCCCCCAGGACAGGATCACGGGAGTGGCTGCTGACATCGACGTCGGTCGACTGATCGACGACTCCAGGCTGAACCGGGTCTCCGTGAGCGTCATCCTGCTGTGCGGGCTCGTCATGCTCATGGACGGGTACGACTACACGATCATCACGGTCGCGGCCCCCGTGATCATGAAGGAGTGGGGCGTCGGGCCCGGGGCCTTCAGCTGGGCCTTCTCCGCCGCATTTTTCGGCTACCTGTTCGGGGCCGTCGGCTTCGGCGTCCTCTCCGACCGGATCGGGCGCAAGCGCACCCTCATGCTCGCCTCCTGCGTCTTCAGCACCGGGACGCTGCTGGTCTATTTCTCCCATTCGCTCGAGAGCCTCATCGCCATCCGGGTCTTCACCGGGATCGGCATCGGCGGGGCCGTCCCCTGCGCCATCACCCTGACGAGCGAGTACTCCCCCCTGAAAGGGAGGGGGAAGTACGTCTCGGTCATGTATTCGGGTTTCCTCGTCGGCATCGTCCTCGGGGGGTATCTCGCGGGCTTCATGCTCGAGCGCCTCGGCTGGCGCCCCCTCTTCCTGGTCGGTTTCTTCGCCCCGCTCGCGGCGATCGTGCTGGTCGGGCTCAAGCTCCCCGAATCGGCCCGCTGGCTGGCCGCGCGGCCGCAGGGGGAGCGGGAGCGGCGCACGCTCTCGCGGCTGGTCGCGAAGATCCGGCCCGGCGTCGTCCTCACCGGGGAGGCGCGCTTCGTCTCCGCGGGCTCGGGCGGCGCCAGGGGCGCCCTGCGGGAGCTGTTCGCCGGCCGGCTTCGGTGGGTCACCCCGGCCCTGTGGGCCTATTACCTGGTCAGCTCCATCGCGGTTTTCTTCATCGGCTCCTGGTCCCCCCAGCTCCTGGTCCTGAAGGGGTTCGGGGCATCGACGGCGGCCTACATCACCGGGAGCATCAACGTCCTGGTCGCCGCGGGCTGCCTCCTGAGCGGGTTCTACTTCGACCGGTTCGGCTTCCGCAGCGGGGCCTGGCTCCACGCCGTCGCCGCCGCGGCCGTCCTCGTCACCGGGGGGATGCAGTCGGCCGGCTTCGTCCTCCTGCTGATGGCGAGCGCGTTCTTCATCAACTCCGCCCACATGGCCGTCACCATCCTCGCCCCCATCGTCTACCCGCCCGGCTGCCGGAACAAGGGGGCCGGGGCCGCCGTCGCCGCCGGCCGGATCGGCGCCATCCTCGGCCCCCCGATCGGGGGGTACCTGCTCGATACCAGCCTGCCGATGGAGACCCTGCTCGGGGTGGCCGCCATCCCTCTTGCCGCCGCCGCCCTCCTCTGCTGGCTGGCCGGGAGGCAGTACGACTTCCACTTCGCCCCGCTCTACTCCCGCAAGCCGCCTTCCGACGGCGCCTGAGCGGGCGGGCGGCTCCGGGCGCGGCGCTTCAGTTCCTGCGCCCGAGCCAGGCGGCGTAGCGGCGCAACGCCAGGGCGAAGCCGGTCCAGACCAGGACCAGCCCGGCCAGGGAGGCGATCCCGGCGACGGTCTGCCCCGCGAGGCCGTAGTACTCCCCGGTGTGGACGAAACGCATCCAGATCCGCGCCCGCACCCCGCGGTCCATCCCGGCGAAGTGTTCCGTCTTGAGGATCTTCCCCGATTCCCGGTCGGCCGTCACCGTGGAGCGCAGCTGCGGCTGCCCCCCGTACCCCTCTTCGACCGCGAGGGAAAGGGTGGCGGCTTCCGGCGCGGGGAGATCGAGATTCAGCGTCTTCCACCCGGGGACCCGTTCGCGGACGGATCTGATGGCGGCGTCGGCGCCCTCGAGCCGAAGGGGCGCCTCGAGGGCGCCTGGCGGGGGGGCGGGAGCCCCCCGGCGCGCGGGCATCGACATCGTGCTCCCCGCGAACTGGAACACCAGCCGGCTGGCCCACGCGTAGGAGATGACCACCCCGCTGAGGATAATCAGGACCAGGGGGACCAGGCACCAGAAGCCGAAGACGTTGTGCCAGTTGCCGTCCCGCGCCTTTCCCCCGATCCCTGTGCGGAACCAGAGGAGGGGGCGAAGCGCCGCGCGCTTCCAGCGCCGGGGCCACCAGAGGTAGAGGCCGCCGAGGGCCAGGAAGAGGAAGAGGAGGTTGCCGGCCCCGGTCGCGGCGCGCCCCCAGCGGAGGTTGTCGCCCGAGAGGGCCAGCCAGCGGTGCCACCCGGTCATGACCCGGAAGAAGGAGCGCACCCCCGTCGCCCCGGGCCCCAGGACCTCCCCGGTGTACGGGTTGACGAAGATCGTCCCGCCCGGCGCCGCGGTCACGCTCGCGGGCATGTCGGGGTCGGAGGAGAGCGACAGGGCGACGGGCACCCGGCCGGGCTCTGCCCGGCGGAAGCGCTCGACCAGTTCCGAGGCGGGGAGCGGATCGGCGCCCGCCGGCCGCTCGACGCGGCACGCCCGCTTGTCCGCCCAGGCGGTCAGCTGCTTCTGGTAGGTCAGGGCCACCCCGGTGGCCGACATGATGAAGATGAGGATTCCGGCGGCGATGCCGCAGACGAGATGGATCCAGAACAGGGTTTTGCGCAAAGTCATGTCCTTCCCTCCGAAAAACGGAATACGCAACGGGCGGTAAATGTTCCAGGATATTTCCCCCGGCCCGGCGCTATCCGAAGGCGCCGGCCAGGTATTTCAGGGCGACCGCGAAGACGATCAGGCCGAGCAGGAGCTTCAGCCGGAAGGCGGGGATGCGCCGCTGCATGCGGGCGCCCAGGTAGGTGCCCGCCAGCCCCCCCAGCCCGAAAAGGGCGCCCAGCAGCCAGTCGGGGGTGATGACGAGGTCGGGGTGGAAGGGGGCGGCCAGGGCGTAGAAGAGGACGCCGGCCACGGAGGAAGCCAGGGTGCCCACCAGGGTGGCGCCGGCTATGGTGTGGACCGGGAGGCGGTAGAAGGAGACCAGGAAGGGGGCGATGATGGCCCCGCCGCCGATCCCGTAGATGCTCCCGACGATGCCTACCACGAAGGAGAGGAGAAAGAGGCTCCGGAAACCGCAGTGGTACTCCTCCTCCTGGAATCGGTAGGAGAGCGCGGGCCAGGAGACGGAGAGGAGTTCCACGTTGAAGTCTCCGTTGCCGCCTGCGGGCCGCCCGGCGGCCCCCTTCCGGCGGAGCCCCAGCAGCAGCCGGGCGCCGATGTAGAGCATCACGCAGCCGACGAAGACCCGGAAGCGGGCCGGGTCGGGGAGCCAGTGCAGCCGGACGAGGCCGCCGATGACGACGCCCGGGAGGGTGCCGAGGACGACGACGCCCGCCAGGGGCCAGAGGAGGCGCCTCTCCCGCAGGAAGCGGAAAATCCCCCCCGGGGTGGAGACGATGTTGTAGACCAGGTTGGTCGCGCTGACGGCGGGGCTCGCGAACCCCAGCACGCTGATCTGGAAGGGGAGGAGGAGGAAGGCGCCCGTGATCCCGGCCGTGGAGGTGACGGCCGAGACGCAGAAGGCCACCAGCGGCGGGAGCCAGAGCCAGGTATGCACGCCCGAGACGGGGAAGGTGAAGGGCTCGAGAAGGCTCACGGGTTTCGGTCCTCGGGATGCATCCGGCCCCCTTTCAGGCGCGCGAGGCGAACTCCCCCGTCTGGGTGCTGACGCGCACCCGCTCCCCCTCCTTGATGAAGAGAGGGACGCGGATCTCGAGTCCCGTCTCCAGGGTGGCGGGCTTGGTCGCCCCGCCCGACCCCGCGTCGGAGCGCCCCCCCGGCTCGGTCGCGGTCACCGTCAGTTCGACGAAGGGGGGGAGCTCCACCGCGATCGCGTTGCCGTTGTACTTGAGCACCTGGAGCGACAGCCCCTCGGTGAGGTAGTTCCGGTCGTCCCCCAGCTGCTCCGGGGTGAAGGCGAACTGCTCGTAGGTGGCCTCGTCCATGAAGTGGCACTGCTCCCCGTCGGCGTACATGTAGGAGGCCGGGGCCATGGTAACGTCCGCCTCGGCGAACTTTTCGCCGGTCCGGAAGGTCTTTTCCATGACCGCGTCCGTGATCAGGTTGCGCAACTTCGTGCGCACCATGGTCGAGGCGCCGCGCGCGCTCGGCGAGGCGAAGAAGACCTCGAGGACGGCGCACGGCTGGTTGTCCACCGTGATGAACATCTTGCGCTTGAGTTCGTTCGCTCCGATCAGGGCCATGATGATGTTTCCTCCCGCGCCGGTGAACCGGCGGGATCATGAAAGCCATAAAGATATGACAATTCCGCGCTCGCGTAAACTCCCGACTATATACCGCGGATCGAATTTTGGTCTGGATCGCTACGCCGCCGTTTTCTATCATGGTAGGCAGGGTGGATATATGAAATCGATCGTCGGGGTATCGGGAATCGGGTCGGGCGGCAGGCTCCTGCTGGTCGTCACCGCCCTGCTCCTGGCGCTTCCGACCTCCTTCGCCGTTCTCTGCATCGCCCCGGGCAGCCATATCGCAATGGAGAAACCGGGAGAGGAGTGCTGCGCATCCGGGGAACATGCCCAGGCCGGTGCGCTCTTTCCAGGGGGTGGATCCCCGTCCGCCGTCGGGCGGCCCGGCTGCACCGATCTCTATCTGCTGACCGGGGAACCGGGCAGGATCGAGAGGCCCGGGGCGCCCGCGGCCCTTGCGGCCTTCGCCGCCGAGGCCGCCCTGGTTCCCCCGCCCGCGGCCCCCGGCGGCGGCCGGAGGCTCCCCGCACCGCCGGACGCTCCCGGGCTTTCCTGCCCCCCGTCGGCCCTCCCCCTGCTCTGCTAGAAACCTCCCCCCGTCCGCCTCCCCCCCCGATCCCTCTCTTGATTCAGGAGTCTGAGATGTTCATCAAACGCGCGTGCCTCGGCACCCTCTTCTGCATCGCCGGACTGGCGGCTTCCCCCGCATGGCCCCGGGAGATCCCCCGGACTCTGACCCTGGAGGATGCCGTCCGCCTGGCCGTCGAACGAAACCCCGGACTCGCCGCGGCCCGGGAAGGGCTCCGGGTTCTCGAAGGGGACCGGATCGCGGCGGGGAAGAGGCCGAATCCCCTGCTCGGCTTCGAGGCCGAGGACTACCCCATCGCCTCCCATCCGGGTCCGCTGCTCGAGAACCTGTCGCTGACGCTGCGGCTCGATTTCGAGATCGAAAGGGGGGACCGGCGACGCTGGCGCACGGAGGCGGCGGACCATGCGGTCGCGGCCGGACGCCTTGATTACGAGGACAGCGTGCGGCTGCTGCGGCTCGAGGTCGCGCGGGTCTTCGCCGATGCGGTGCTGGCGCAGGCGGACCTGGCGGCGTCCCGGTCGCTCCTCGATCGGACCGAAGGGGTGATTTCGCTGAACCGGGTGCGGCTGGAGCAGGGGGAAATCTCGCTGATCGAGTTGCACCGCATCGAGGCGGAAAAGCTGCGTTACCGGGACGAGGCCTTTCGGGCGGAGCTCCTGCTGCGCAACGCCAAAAGCGCCCTGATGACGTTGCTCTCCGCCCCGGCATCGGCTCCGGAGCCCGAAATCGTGGGTGCGCTCGACGAGGTGCGCGCCGGGGCGGCGCCCGGTCGGCTGCCCGAGGCCTCCCTGCCGGAGCTGGTCCGGATCGCCCGGGAGCGCCGCCCGGATTTCCGGATGGGGCGCCGGGAGGAACAGCGGGCCGCGGCCGAGGCGCAGCTGGAGCGCTCGCTTCGATCCCCGAACATCACGGTGGGGGGAGGGTACCGGCGCAACGACGTGGACCACAGCTTCGTGCTGGGGGTGAGCCTGCCGCTCAGGCTCTTCGACCGGAACGAGGGGGGGATCCTCCGGGCGGAGGCAGGGCGGGCGCGGGCGGAGCACCTCGCGGCCGCCAGGAGCGGGCAGGTCGAGCTGGAGGTGCGGCAGGCTGCGAACGCGGCCGCGGTTCACCGCGCGAGGGTGGACTACATCCGCCGGGAGCACCTCGTCAAGGCGGAGGAATCGGGGCGTGTCACCCTGGCGGCCTACAACCTGGGCGGGGCCACCCTCATTGACTACCTCGACGCGCAGAGGACCTACTACGACACGCTCCGGCTCTATCACCAGGCGCTCCACGACGAGCGCGTCAGCCTGCACGAACTGGCGGCTGCCACGGGGACGGGGGGCGAATGATGGAGGGGAACGGCATGAAGCAGAACGGAACCGCCGGCTGGATCCGAAGCCTGGTCCCCCTGGCGATAGGCCTGGCGCTGGGGGCTTTCCTCTATTCCCGGTTTTCCGGGGGCGGGCCGCCGGGCGCGCCCGGGGAGCATCGGGCCCCGGAGGCCTCTCACGGGGCGGAAGAAGGGGAAAGGGTCCGCATTGCGGCGGATGTGCAGCGGGAGATGGGGATCGAGCTCGAAGCCGCCGCCGTCCGGACGGTCCGGGATGTCCTGGCCGTGACGGGGACGGTCCGGGAGGACCCCGGGCGGGTGGCCCACATCCGTCCCCTGGCCGGTGGTCTCATCCGGGAGGTGCATGTCCAGCTCGGCGACCGCGTCGCCGCCGGGGATCCGCTGCTGGCCTACGACAACATCGACCTGGGGCGGGCGCTGGGGGAGTACCTGTCGGTCCACTCCGAGCTGCGGAGGGCCCTGGCGGATATCGGGGTGAAGGAGACGATCCTCGAGCGGAGCCGGGAGATGCTGGCCGTGGGAGCGATCGCCCGCACCGCCTTCGACCTTAGGGAGGCCGAGCTTCGGGATGCCCGGGCCCGGGCGGAGGGAGCGCGGGCCCGGGCGGCCGCGCTCTCGGCCGAGATCCGCCGCTTCGGGTGGACCGACCGGCGGATCGCCGACCTGGAATCGGGCCGGGCCCTGTCCCCCTCGGCGTCGCACAGCGTTCTGGCCGCCCCCATCGCCGGAACCGTTACGGCACTTCACGCCTCGGTGGGGGAAACGGTGGACCCCTCGACCGAGCTGGTGACGATCGCCGACCTCTCGTCCCTCTGGGTCCTGGCCGACGTGTTCGAAAAGGACCTGGCGCAGGTCCGGCCCGGCAAGCCGGTGCGGGTCAGGGTGGCGGCCTATCCCGGCAGGACCTTCGGCGGGACCGTCGTCTCCGTCGACGACATCCTCGACCCCGGGACGCGCACCGTGAAGGTGCGCTGCCGCGTCCCCAACCGCGACGCGCTGCTGAAGGTGCAGATGTTCGCCGACGTCCGGATTCCGGTCGATCGCATGACCTCCGTCCTGGCGGTGAGGGACGACGCGCTGCAGCGGATCGACGGCTCCACCGTCGTTTTCGTCGGAGTCACCGAAACGGAATTCGAGCGCCGCCCGGTGCGGACCGGGATCGCGAGCGGGGGATTCACGGAAATCGTGGCGGGGCTCGCCGCCGGGGAGCGGGTGGTGAGCCGGGGGAGCTTCGTGGTCAAGAGCGCCTTTCTGAAGGACCTCATCGAGGCGCACGAGCACTAGGGGGGGCGATGCTGGAACGGGTGATCGGGTGGACGTTGAAGCAGAGGGGACTCGTGCTCCTGGGGGTCGCGCTGCTGGCGGTCTTCGGGGTGCATGCGGGCATGAACCTGCCGATGGACGCCTTTCCCGACGTCACCAACGTGCAGGTGGAGATCCTGGGCGACGCCCCGGGCCTTTCGGCGCTGGAGGTCGAGCGCTTCGTCACCTACCCGGTGGAGAGCGCCCTGCGGGGGCTCCCGGGTGTCGTGCAGATGCGGTCGGTGACCAAGTTCGGCCTCTCGGTGGTGACCCTGGTGTTCGCCGACGACGTCGACATCTACTTCGCGCGTCAACTGGTCTTCGAGCGCCTCGAGGAGGCCAGGGCCGGCATGCCCGGGAGCGTGTCGGTCGGCATGGGCCCGATCGCCACGGCGATGGGGGAGATTTACCAGTACACCCTCCAGGGTCCGGCGCCCTCGGACCCGGCCGGGCGGGTCCGGCGCCTGACCGAACTGCGCACCCTTCAGGAATGGGTCGTCGCGCCGCTGCTCAAGGGGGTGGCGGGCGTCAGCGAGATCAACTCCTTCGGGGGCTATTTCAAGCAGTACCAGGTGCTGGTCGATCCCGCGAAGCTGGTGGCCCACGACCTGTCTCTCGATGCGGTGCGCCGCGCCATCGAGCGGAACAACCGGAACGCGGGGGGCGGGACCCTCGACCGTTTCGACGAGCAGTATATCGTGCGCGGCGTCGGGTTGTTGCGGAGCGTGGAGGATATCGGAAACATCGTCCTGGCCGCGCACCGCGGTACCCCGGTCTCGATCAGGGACGTCGCCGAGGTGCGGGTGGGAGAGGCGGTCCGCCAGGGGGCCGCGCTGCTCGGCGGCGAGGGGGAGACCGTGGGGGGCATCGTCATGATGCTCCGGGGAGAAAACGGCCGGGAGGTGGTGGGGCGCGTCAAGGCGAAGGTGAGGGAGATCAACGAGAGCGGCATCCTTCCCGCCGGGGTCCGCCTGGCCCCCTATTACGACCGGTCCGACATGGTGTCCGCCAGCGTCGGCACCGTGACCCGTGCGCTCGCGGAAGGGTCGGCGCTGGTCCTGGTCGTTCTCTTCCTGCTCCTCGGCAGCCTGCGCAGCGCGGCCGTCGTCATCCTCGCGCTCCCCCTTTCGCTCCTGCTCACCTTCATCGTCATGCGGCAGGCGGGGATCGACGCCAACCTCATGTCGCTCGGGGGGCTGGCGATTTCGATCGGGATGATCATCGACGCGACCATCATCCAGGTCGAAAACGTCCAGCGCCGCCTCGGCGAAAACCCGGGACCCGGGGCGCGTCACCGGACCGTATTGAAGGCGGTGCTGGAAGTGCGCAAGCCCAGCATCTTCGGCGAACTCATCATCGCGACCACCTTCCTGCCGATCCTTTCCCTGCAGGGGCTGGAAGGGAAGATGTTCGGCCCCCTGGCGCTCACGGTCGTCGTCGCGCTGCTGGCCTCCCTCCTCCTGTCGATCTTCGTCATTCCCGCGATGTGCGCGCTGGTTTTGCGCCCCGGACCGGAGAAGGAGAGCGCCGTGATGCGGGGGGCGGGGGCGGTATACGAACCGCTGCTCGGCTGGGCCCTGCGCCGTAAGCGCTGGATCCTCTCCGGGGCCTGCGCGGCGCTGCTCGCGGCCGTGTTCCTCTCGTTGCGGCTCGGGACGGAATTCATCCCGGTGATGGACGAAGGGGCCTTCGATATGGATGTGCAGCTCATGCCCGGAATCACCCTGGACAAGGCCCTCGACATCACCGGGCTGGTCCATGAGCGGCTCCGGGCGTTTCCCGAGCTGACCACCCTCATATCGAGGACCGGACAGACGGGGATCGCGCTCGAGGCGCGCGGCGTGGACAAAACGGGTTTCACCGGGATGCTCAAGCCCCGGTCGGAGTGGGAGACGGCTTCCAGCCGCGCGGAGTTGACCGGGAGAATGCGGGCCGCCCTCTCCGGAATCCCGGGGATGGACTTCAGCTTCAGCCAGCCCATCCAGTGCCGGATCGACGAACTGGTCGCCGGCACCCGCGCGCAGTTGATCGTGAAGCTCTTCGGGGAGGACCTGGAGATCCTCGAGGCCAAGGCCGGGGAGATCGGCGCCGTGCTGGGAGGGATCCCGGGGACCGCCGACCTGGTCGTCGAAAGGATCGACGGACAGCCTTACCTTTCGATCGACATCGACCGGGGGGCGATCGCACGGCACGCCCTGGACGCCGGCGACGTGCTCGGCATCGTGGAAATGTCGGTCGCCGGGATGTCGGCGGGAACCCTGTACGAGGAAAACCGGGCGTTCGACGTGGTGGTCCGGTATCCGGGCCGGTACCGCGAGTCGGCGGCCGCCATCGGCAACGCCCTGGTGCCCGCCCCGGGGGGTTACAACCTGCCCCTCAGCCAGCTGGCCGCCATCTCGGTGGCGCCGGGGCCGGTGCAGATCAGCCGGGAAAACGGGTTGCGCCGGATCGGTGTCGAGGTCAACATCCATGGCCGCGACATCGGCTCCTACGTGGCCGAGGCCCGGGAGGCGATCCGGGAGAAGGTGGTTTTGCCGCCCGGGTTCCATACCAGCTGGGGCGGGCAGTTTGAAAACCAGCAGCGGGCCATGCGCCGGATGATGATCGTCGGCCCGCTGGGCGTGGGGCTGATCCTGTTCCTGCTGTTCGTGACCTTCGGGTCCGTCCGCCTGGCGCTCCTGGTGCTCTGCAACCTCCCCTTCGCCCTCATCGGGGGGGTCTTCGGCTTGCAGCTCGCGGGCCTCTACCTGTCGGTCCCCGCCTCGATCGGTTTCATCGTCCTGTTCGGCGTGGCGGTACTCAACGGGGTCGTCCTCGTGTCGCGCATCACGCAGCTGCGGCAGGCGGGGCTCTCGGTGGAGGAGGCCGTTTTCAGTGGAAGCCGCTCCCGGCTCCGGCCTGTGTTGATGACGGCCTCGATCGCCATTTTCAGCCTGATCCCGATGCTGGCCGCGGCCGGTCCCGGCTCCGAGGTCCAGCGGCCGCTGGCGGTCGTGGTGGTCGGCGGACTGGTGACCTCGACCGTCCTCACCCTCGTCCTGCTGCCGGCGCTCTACGGGTGGTTCGCGCGCGGGCCGCGGGAAGGGCCTCTACCTTCCGGGGGGAACCATTTCCCTTCGATTTCGGGAACGAAGCTTCTATGATAGCAGGGCGGGGCCGGGCGCGGCGCGATACCGTTCGGGGAGGGATCATGGAGGGGACGGTGCTGGTGCGGGGGAGCGGGGACGTGGCGTCGGCCGTGGCCCACCTCTTTTTCCGGGAAGGTTACAAAATTGTAATGCACGACGTCGAGCGTCCCGCGGCCACGCGGCGCGCCATGGCATTCTGCGACGCCTTCTTCGACGGGGAGGCGGTCCTCGAGGGGGTCGCCGCCCGGATGCGCCGGACGCTCGCGGAGATCGCGGCGGCCGCGGACACGCACGGGGAAGTGGTGGTCACGACGCTCGAGCTGGGGGAGCTGCTCCGGGGGCTCCGCCCCGGGGTCCTCGTCGACGCGCGCATGCGCAAGCACGTGCAGCCCGAGGTCCAGATCGGCCTCGCCCCCTTCACCGTCGGCCTGGGACCCGGGTTCACCGCCGGGGAGACGGTCGACGTCGCGGTCGAGACGGGGTGGGGCGACGACCTCGGCAGGGTGATCCGCCGCGGCGGGACGCGGACGCTCGCGGGGGAGCCGCAGACGATCGCGGGGCACGCGCGCGACCGCTACGTCTATGCCCCGGCGGCGGGGGCTTTCCGGACGGCGCTCGCCATCGGGGAGATGGTGACGGCGGGGCAGGAGGTCGCCCGCATCGGGGACGAGGTGCTGCGCGCCCCGATCGACGGGGCGCTGCGCGGGCTGACACGCGACGGGGCGAGGGTGGGGGTGAGGGCGAAGGTGATCGAGGTGGACCCGCGCGGGGCGGAGGCGCCGATCCGCGGCATAGGGGAGCGGCCCGGGCGGATCGCCCGGGGGGCGCTCGAGGCGGTGCGGGGCCGGAGCTGAGGCTCCGGCCCCCTTCCCCTATTTGATGAACAGCATCTCCTGGTAGGTCGGCAGCGACCAGATCTCGTCCGACACCAGGCACTCGAGCCGGTCGGCGATCTCCCGGACGGCGGCCATGGCGGGTACAATTTTGTCGCGCGCATGGACCGCGTGGTCCAGGGTGGAGCCCTCCACCGGCTCCGCGAGCGTCTTTTCCAGTTCCTGCATGGCTTCCTGCAACTCCTTCACCTGTTCATTCAGCTCGTCGAGGGTGGAGGTGCAGTGGGTCTTGCCCAGCTGCTCGAGCGCCAGCGCCGTCGTGGCCAGCTGGTGCTGGTACTGGACCGCCATCGGGAAGACCATGGTCCGGGCGATCATCCGCGTGAGCCGGCTTTCCACCGCGATGTCCTTCACGTACCGCTCCAGGTAGATTTCGTGGCGGCTCTCCATCTCGCGCGGCGAGAGGACGTGGTATTTCGCCATGAGCTCCACGTTCTTGCCGTCGGCCAGCGCCGCCAGGGCGTCCACGGAATTGGAGAGGTTCGGAAGGCCGCGCCGGGCGGCCTCCTTCTGCCAGGATTCGCAGTAGTTGTCGCCGTTGAAGATGATGGCCCCGTGGTCCCGCACGATCTGCTGGAGCACTTCCTGGACCGCGGCGCTGAGCCCGGCCGCGTCCCCGCCGGTCTTTTTCTCGAGGGCCGATGCGATGTACTCGAGCGAATCGGCCATGATCGTGTTCAAGGCGACCAGCGGCCCCGATACGCTCTGGCTCGAACCGACCGCCCGGAACTCGAACTTGTTGCCGGTGAAGGCGAAGGGGCTGGTGCGGTTGCGGTCCCCGGCGTCCTTGGGGAAGGCCGGGAGCGTGTCCACCCCCACGTTCAGGTAGCCCGGTTCCTTGGACCGGCTCGCCCCGCCGTTGGCGATCTGTTCGAAGATGTCGGTCAGCTGTTCCCCCAGGTAGACCGAGATGATGGCCGGGGGCGCCTCGTTGGCCCCCAGGCGATGGTCGTTGCCCGAGTGCGCCACGGTGGCCCGCAGCAGGTCCCCGTAGAGGTGGACCGCCCGGATGGCGGCGGCGCAGAAGACCAGGAACTGCATGTTGCTGTGGGGCGTGGTGCCGGGCTCCAGGAGGTTGGCGCTCGAGGTGCCGAGCGACCAGTTCAGGTGCTTGCCCGAGCCGTTGATGCCGGCGAAGGGCTTCTCGTGGAGCAGACACGCCATGCCGTACTTGAGCGCCACGCGCTGCAGCGTGCGCATCATGAGGTACTGGTGGTCGGTCGCCAGGTTGGCGTTCTCGTACACGGGCGCGATTTCGTACTGGGCCGGGGCGACCTCATTGTGCCGCGTTTTGACGGGGACTCCCAGCTTGTACAGCTCCTGCTCGGTCTCCAGCATGCAGGCCAGGACCCGCTCCGGGATGGCGCCGAAATACTGGTCCTCCAGCTCCTGCCCCTTCGGGGGCTTGGCCCCGAACAGGGTGCGGCCGGCGGTGACCAGGTCGGGCCGGGCGAAGTAGAAATTCCGGTCGATGAGGAAGTACTCCTGCTCGCACCCGGCGGTCGAAAACACCAGGCCGGGGTCGGCGTCGCCGAAGAGCTTCAGGATCCGCCGGGCCTCGAGGTTCAGCGCCTGCATGGAGCGGAGCAGCGGCGTTTTCTTGTCGAGCGCCTCTCCCGTCCAGGAGCAGAAGACCGTCGGGATGCACAGGGTGGTTCCGTTCGGGTTCTCCAGGATGTAGGCCGGGCTGGTGATGTCCCAGGCCGTGTAGCCGCGGGCCTCGAACGTCGCCCGCAGCCCGCCCGAGGGGAAGCTCGAGGCGTCCGGCTCCCCCTGGATCAGCTGTTTCGCCGAAAACTCGGCCAGCACGCCCCCCTTGCCGTCCGGCTCCAGGAAGCTGTCGTGCTTCTCGGCCGTCAGCCCCGTCAGCGGGTAAAACACGTGGGCGTAATGGGTGGCCCCTTTTTCGATGGCCCAGTCCCGCATGGCCACGGCCACGGCGTCCGCCACGGAGATGTCCAGTTTTTCCCCCTGGTCGATCGTCCGGCGCATCGCCTGGTACACCTGCTTGGGCAAACGCTCCTTCATGACGGCGTCGCTGAAGACGTTGACGCCGAAGAGGTCCTTCGAGGGCGTTTCCGAAAAACTCAGCGGTTTCTCAATAGGCTTGTAGCTGGTGACGGCGGCGATCGCATTCAGGCGCGAAATACTCATCGGTTTCCTTCCCTTTCTTGGTCCGGCCCGCCGCCGGAAGCGATGCTTCTCGGCGCGGGGAAGAACAGATCCCGTTCAGATCCTTCGAGGGGGATACATGCAACTTGAAGCCCAGAGTCGGTCTTCCTGGCGATATAATCATAAATGATCTAAAATCATCTAGATAGGGAAGATCTCCCCCGGCGCCCCTCTTGCCCGGATATTACAATAATGTAGTACAGGCGTCGACGATGGGACATATGTGTAGCAAAGGGGGTGCCGCCCGGACGCGGCGGCGGTCAATTCGTACTTGAAATCTCCGGCCCCAGTGCCTAGTTTTGGTGGGGACAACGCGGTAAAACCGGGAAAGAGATGAATCGTTCGATCCACCGCAGGCAGGGCTGGAAAACGCTTTTCGGACGGATGGACGTCCGCCAGCTGGAGCAGCACGAGGAAAAGGTCCTCTTCATCCTGACCCTCATGATCGGGGCCGCGGTGGGGCTCGTCATCGTCGCCTTCATCGTCCTGACCGAAAACCTGGGTTCGAGGATGTACCCCGCCGGCGGGGCCGCCTGGAGGCGGGTCCTGGTGCCGACGGCGGGGTCGCTCCTCACCGGGTTCCTTCTGGTGCGCTATTTCCGCGACGCCCGCGGCAGCGGCATCCCCCAGACCAAGGTCGCCCTCTTTTTGCACTCCGGGGTGATCCGGCTCCGGACCGTCATCGGCAAATTCCTCTGCTCCTCGATTTCGCTGGCGAGCGGCATCGCCCTGGGACGCGAGGGGCCTTCGGTCCAGATCGGCGCGGGGATCGCCTCGGCCATGGGGCGCCAGTTCGGGCTCGGCCCCGAAAAGACCCGGACCCTGGTGCCGATCGGCGCCTCGGCCGCCCTGGCCGCCGCCTTCAACACGCCGATCGCCGCCGTCCTCTTCACGCTCGAGGAGGTCATCGGGGACCTGCACGCCCGGGTCCTGGGTGCCATCGTGATCAGTTCGGCGACTTCCTGGATGGTGCTCCACCTCCTGCTCGGTGACGAGCCGCTCTTCCACGTGCCCGCCTACCAGCTGGTGCACCCGGTGGAGTTCATCCTCTACGCGGCCCTGGGCGCCCTGGGAGCGCTGGTGAGCACGCTCTTCATCAGGCTGCTGCTCCGGCTGCGCCATTATTTCTCGAGGATGCCGGCGTGGACGACCTGGCTGCAGCCGTCGGCCGGGGGCCTGGTGGTGGGAATCCTGGGGTTGTTCGTTCCCGCCGTGCTCGGCGTCGGTTACGGCCATGTCAGCGAGGCGCTCAACAGCCGGATGGCGCTCGGCACCATGGCGCTGCTGGTCGTTCTGAAGGTCGTCGCCACGGCTTCCTGTTACTCGTCGGGGAACGCCGGGGGCATCTTCGGCCCCAGCCTCTTCATCGGGGCCATGCTGGGGGGCGCCTTCGGGGCGGGGGCCCACATGCTCATGCCCGACTACACCGGGAGCGTCGGCGCCTACGCCCTGGTCGGGATGGGGGTGGCGTTCGCCGGCATCGTCCGCGCGCCGATGACGTCGGTCTTCATGATCTTCGAGATCACGCGCGACTATTCCATCATCGTCCCGCTGATGGTGGCCAACCTCACCAGCTATTTCCTTTCGAGCCGGATGCAGAAGAAGCCGATCTACGAGGCCCTGATGCACCAGGACGGGATCCACCTGCCCACGGCCCCACGGGCGCGGGACGAGGAGACCAGCGTCAGCCAGGGGATGCGGGCGCCCGAAAGGGTGCTGCAGGGGACCGACCGGGTCGCCGACGTCCTGCCCGCGCTTCCGCCCGGTGACTCCGCCTGGGCCGTCGTCAACAGGGGGGGGCTCATGGGGATGGTCACGCGGCGGCGCCTCCTCGAGGCGGCGGAATCGGGAGGGGGGGGGAAAACCCTGGCCGAACTCCTCCCCGGATTCGAGCCGCAGAAAGTCCCGACGGCAGCGAATTTCCCCCATCTCCACCCGGACCAGTCCCTGGAAGCGGCGCTGAGGCGGATGGCCGAGAGCGGGCTCGACGAGCTCCCGGTTGTCAGCCGCACCGACCCGAGGAAGATGATCGCCTCGCTCGGCCTCGAGGACGCCATGGCCGCCTACCGGGGGGAAAAAGCGGGGGAACCCGCCGCACCGGCCGCGGCGCGGCGGACCGCCTCCATGGGGCGCATGGCCGTCGTTATCGCCCTGATGATCGCGCTGGGGGGGTTTTTGAGCTGGTTCTACCGTTCCCGGCGCACGGACCGGGCCGAGGAGCATGCGGTCCGGGGGGAGAGCCTGATGGCGGCGGGGCGCCCGGCGGAGGCGGTGGAGCAGTTCCGCAGCGCCCTTTCCATATCCCACAGCTTCCGGGACCGGCTGGCGCTGGCCTCGGCCCTCGTGACCGCCCGGCGCTGGAACGAGGCGGAGATCTACTTCCGCGAGCTGGGGCGCGAGCAACCGGGGAGCGGCCCGGTAAACCTGGGCCTGGGGAGGATTGCGGCGCAGAAGGGGAATGTGGGCGAGGCCGTCGGTTTCTACCGCAGGGCGGTGTACGGGACCTGGCCCGAGGAATCCCCCCTGCGCGGCCTGGAGATCCGCAGGGAGCTGGTGGACTTCCTCGGCCGGTCGGGACAGGCGGCCCGGGTGCGGGCGGAGCTGCTGGCCCTGGCGGCGGAGTGTCCCGACGACCCCGGCGCCCGCAGGGAGACGGCCGGCCTCCTGCTCGATCACGCGCTCGCCGCCGAGGCGGCCGCGATGTACCGCGAAATCCTGGCGGGGAGCCCCCGGGACGGCGCCGCCCATGCCGGGCTGGGCCGGGCGGAATTCGAACTCGGTAATTACGCGGCGGCCCGCGATTCCTTCCGCTCCGCCCTGCTCCAGAATCCCGGCGACGCCGCGTCCGAAGCCCGGCTCCAGGTGGTGGAGAGGGTCCTGGCCCTCGACCCGGGGGCGCGCGGGCTGAGAGCGGCGGAAAAATACGCGAGAAGCCGGGCCCTCCTGGAGGCGGTCCTCGCCTCGCTCGACGGGTGCCTCGAGCGCGAAGGACGAACCCCCGCGGAAGCCCTCCGCGGCCGCCTCGAAACCGCCCGCCGGTCGCTCGACCGCCGGGGGAGGCCCCGGTCCTACGGGGACGCCGTGGAGGAGAACCTGGCGCTCGCGGCGGAGCTCTGGCGGGAGCGGATGCGGTGCCCCGGCCCCCCCGCGGACGAGGCGCTCGGCCTCGTCATGGAGCGTTTTTCGGAGTAGCCAGTTCCGCGAGCAGCCGGAGCACCTCCTCCACCCCGGCGATGTTGTATCTGGCCAGGGTGGCGCCCATCCCCACGCGGATCGACCACGCGGTCTCGGGCAGGACCGCGAACAGGTCCTCGTCGGTGGCGTCGTCCCCGATCGAGAGGACGAAGTCGTAGGACTTGCGGGCGAGGAAATGGAGGCCCGCGGTCCCCTTGTTCACCCCCGCGACCCGGGCTTCCACGGTCTTGTTCCCCTGCAGGACGTGGACGTCGATGTTGGCCGTCAGGGCCAGCAGCTGGTCCTTCAGCTCCTGGGCCGCCAGCTTGGCCGGCCCCCGCTCCGCGGCCCGGTAGTGCCACACCAGGGCGAAATCCTTCTCCTCCACGAACGCCCCCGGGACGCGCTCGGCGTACCGTTCGAACATCGGTTTCAGTTTCGACTTCCAGGCGCCGGTCCGCTTGGCCGTCTTCCTCCACGTGCGCCCCTTTTCCCGGATCCAGGCGCCGTGCTCCGCCACCAGTCCGGTGACGGTGTCGGCGAACCAGTGCTCGAGGAAAGCCTTGTCCCGGCCGCTGACGATGACGACGTCGGTGCCGGGCTGGCCGCAGAGATCGCCGATCAGGGCGAGCAGGGGGGGTGCGGGAACGGCCGCCCCGGGGTCGGCGGCGAAGGGGACGAGGGTCCCGTCGTAGTCGAGGAGGAGGAGCCTGCGGCGGCCCGCGCGCCACGCTTCGGCGACGGTGGCACGGACCGGTCCGGTCAGCCGCCTGGCGAGATACATCCGGCTCTTCCCCTTGACGCCCGAAAGCTCCTCCATGAAATCGGCCACCCAGCGGACCACGTCGTAACGTTCGATTCTGCCCTGCATCGCCGTATTGCGCCGGACCTGCTCCGGTTCGGGCATGCGGAGGGCCCCGTCGATGGCCTCGGCGATCTCGTGGCGGCTGTTCGGGTTGATGGTGACGGCCTCGAGCAGCTCCTGGGCCGCTCCCGCCATCTCGCTCAGGATCAACACCCCCGTCCGGTCGGTGCGGCAGGCGATGTACTCCTTGGCGACCAGGTTCATGCCGTCGCGCAGGGGGGTGACCAGCGCGATGTCGCTCGCGGCGTACAGGGCCGCGAGGGGGGCGAAGGGAAGGCTCCGGTACATGTAGACCACGGGGGTCCAGCCCGGCCTGCCGAATCTCCCGTTGATCCTGCCCACCAGGGCCTCGATCTGCCCCTTCATCATCTCGTAATGCTCGACGGCCACGCGCGAGGGGACGACGACCATGACCAGCACCACCCCGCCGCGCCGGTCGGGGTGGTGGTCCAGGAAGGTTTCGAACCCCTCCAGCCGGTTGACGATCCCCTTGGTGTAGTCCAGGCGGTCGATGGAGAGAATGATCCTGGCCCCGTCCATCCGCCGCCTGAGGTCGAGGCTTTCGGCCCGCACCTCCGGGGCGCCGGCCCCGTCGCGGTATTTCGCGTAGTCGATCCCCATGGGGAAGGCCTCGGCCCTCACGACCCGGTCCCCCACCAGCAGTTCGCCGATCTGGGAGTCGTGTCCCAGGATGCGCAGGACGCATTTCAGGAAGTCCTGCCGGTAGTCGTTGGTGTGGAATCCCACGAGATCGGCGCCGAGCAGCCCTTTCAGGATGTCGTGCCTCCACCGGCTGGGGAGGAGGCGGAAGAGCTCGTAGTTGGGGAAGGGGATGTGCAGGAAGAACCCGATGGTGGCCGCCGGGGCGATCTCCCGGACCATCCCGGGCAGGAGCATCAGGTGGTAGTCGTGGATCCAGAGGGTGTCCCCGGGGCGGAGCAGCCCGGCGAGCGTCCGGCAGAAGGTGCGGTTGACCTCGACGTAGCGCTCCCAGTGCTCCTCGTCGTAGTTCGTGTAGACCTGGAAGCAGTGAAAAAGGGGCCAGATGGTCTTGTTGCAGAACCCCTGGTAGAACTTGTCGATCTCGGCTTCGGAAAGGAAGACGGGGACCGCGCTGAATTCGTCGAGCGATCTTGCCCGTACCTCCCGCTGGCGCTCCTCCGACACGGTGCTCCCGGGCCAGCCGACCCAGAGGAAACGCCGGGGGCCCTGCGGCCGCTCCTGCAGCGATTCCCGGTAGGAGGCCAACCCGGTCGCGAGCCCCCCCACGCTCGGGGTGAACTCGAGCCCCCCCTCCCGTTCCCTCGCCGTGAACGGGAGCCGGTTGGAGACCACGATCAGCCGTCCCGCGGTCGGCATCCTGCCGCGTTTCATGCCCCCTCCCTCCTGAGGACCAGGGTGGACAGGGGGGGGAGGGTGAGGCCGAGCGAGCAGGGGCGGCCGTGCATCCCGTGGGGGGAGGCCTCTATCCTCCCGAGGTTGCCCATCCCGCTCCCGCCGTAGACGGAGGCGTCGCTGTTGAGGGCTTCGACCCACACGCCGCCCGAAGGGACGCCGATGCGGTAGTCATGGCGCGGCACCGGGGTGAAATTGCAGACCACGGCCACCGGGAGTTCGCGCCGCCGGCCGAAGCGGAGCAGGCTGACGCAGCTGTTCTGGCCGTCGTCGCAGTCGATCCACTCGAACCCGGCCGGTTCCGCGTCGAGTTCATACATGGCCGGTTCCGAACGGTAGAAGGCGTTCAGATCCCCCACCCACCGCTCGAGCCCCGAGTGGAGCGGGTACTGGAGCAGGTGCCAGTCGAGGCTCCGGTCGTGGTCCCATTCGGCCCACTGGCCGAATTCGCCCCCCATGAAGAGGAGTTTCTTGCCGGGATGCCCGAACATGTAGCCGTAGAGGAGGCGCAGGTTGGCGAATTTCTGCCACGGGTCCCCCGGCATCTTCCCGATCATCGATCCCTTCCCGTGCACGACCTCGTCGTGGGAAAAGGGGAGGACGAAATTCTCCGTGAAGGCGTAGAGCAGGCTGAAGGTGATCTTGTTGTGGTGCCAGCTGCGGTGCACGGGGTCGTGACGCATGTACTCGAGCATGTCGTGCATCCATCCCATGTTCCACTTGAACCCGAACCCCAGGCCTCCCAGCCAGGTGGGGCGCGAGACCATCGGCCAGGCGGTCGATTCCTCGGCGATGACCATGGCCCCGGGGGCTTCGGCGTGCACGCGCTCGTTGAGCTTTTTCAGGAAATCGACCGCTTCCAGGTTTTCCCGGCCGCCGTGACGGTTGGGGACCCATTCCCCCTCCCCGCGGCCGTAGTCGAGATAGATCATCGAGGCGACGGCGTCGACGCGCAGGGCGTCGATGTGGTAGCGGTCGAACCAGAAGACGGCGTTGCTGATCAGGAAGTTCTGCACCTCGGTGCGGCCGTAGTTGAACACCAGGGTGTCCCAGTCCGGGTGCAGCCCCTGGCGCCGGTCGGCGTGCTCGTACAGGTGGGTGCCGTCGAAGTAGCCCAGCCCGTGCTCGTCCCGGGGGAAGTGGGCGGGGACCCAGTCGAGGATGACGCCGATGCCGCTCCGGTGCAGAACGTCGACGAGGTGCATGAAATCGTCGGGGGTCCCGAAACGGCTGGTGGGGGCGAAGTAGCCCACGGTCTGGTAGCCCCAGGAGCCATCGAAGGGGTGCTCCGAAACCGGCATCATCTCCACGTGGGTGAAGCCCAGCCTGCACACGTGGTCGGCGAGCCGGGGCGCGAGCTCGCGGTAGGTGAGCCAGCGGTCCCCCTCCTCCGGCGCGCGCATCCAGGAGCCGAGATGGACTTCGTAGATCGAGAGCGCCTCCTCGTGGGGGCGGCGCCCCGGGCGGGCGCGCATCCACTCACCGTCCTGCCAGTCGTAGGCCGACAGGTCCCACACCTTGGAGGCGGTCCGGGGGCGGATTTCGGCCGCGAAGCCGTAAGGGTCGGCCTTTTCGACGGCGTAGCCGCCGTAGCGCGACTCGATGAAGTACTTGTAGAGGTCTCCGGACTTCACCCCGGGCGCGAACCCGTCCCAGATTCCGGAGGAACCCCGCGGCTGGAGGGGGGCCGCCTCCCGGTCCCACCCGTTGAAATCGCCGATGACGGAAACGCGCCGGGCGTTGGGCGCCCATACCCGGAAAAAGGTTCCCGGGGCCCCGTCGAGGCGGCCCGGGTGGGCCCCCAGCTTTTCCCAGGTGCGGTAGTGGGTCCCCTCGCCGATCAGGTGGAGGTCGAAATCGGTCAGGCGGTCGCTCGTCATCGCTCGCTTTCCTCCGACGTCGCGGCGGTCAAGCCTTCATCCGGACGACGAGGACCGAGCAGGCGGCCCCGCGCACGACCGCCTCGGCCACGCTCCCGAGCGCCAGGTGGGCGAGCCCGGTCCGTCCCCGCGTGGCGACCACGACCAGGTCCGCTTCGAGCTTTTCGGCCGTCTCCACGACGGCCCGGTCCGCGGCCCCGCGCACCAGGAGCCCCTCGGCGGCCCCGACCCGGCGGACGCACTCGTCGAGGTGGCCCCGGAGCGCCTCCTCGATTTCGGCGGAGAAATCGAGCGGCAGCAGGCCGGGCATGGTCGGGTCGGTCACCATGCCGTAGCGGAGGATGTCGAAGGCGTGGACGACGCGGAGTTCGCGCCCTCTCCTTCCGGCTTCGCTCGCGGCGGCATCCACGGCGGGGGTCGAGGGGTCGGAGAAGTCGGTGGCCGCCAGCACCCCCCCCTTCTCCGGGGGGCGCGCGACCAGGACCGGGCAGTGGGCGTGGCGGACGACGCGCTCCGAGATCCCGCCCAGGCGGTGCTTCTCGGAACCGTGGCCCACGACGATCATCCCCGCGCCGACCTGCTCCGCGGCGTCGATGATGGCCGCGTGCTCGGTTCCGTACTCGATCTTGAGTTCGCACTCCTTCCCCCGGGGGGGCGTGAAGGCGGCGACCCGCTCCGAGAGGGCGCGATACACCCCGGCCTCGAAATCGGTCGTCCGGAGGGCGTCCTCCATCTGCAGCTGGGGGAAGAGGGGGCGCACCGCCCCGACATCGGGGAGGACGTGGCAGACGTAGAGCTTCACGCCGTAATGCCGGGCGATCTCCACGGCCTGGCGGAGCACCTCGTCGGCGGATTCGTCCAGCCTTACGGCGGCAAAAACGGGGCCGGTGGTACGGAACATGGGGGTCTCCTTTCTCGGGTGAACGGTTAGGCTTCTACCCATACCATACCACGGATCAGGCGCGCGAGCCCCCGGGGGGGCGGCTTTTCCAGCCCTCGAGGAGCCCCAGGCGCAGAAACTCGCTGGTGGCGCGGCTGGTGACGTCGCTCATCATGCGGGGTTCGTAACGGTGGTCGTAGACGTAGGCCTTGACCCGGAGGCGCAGGTAGGCCTGCTGGTCGAACCCCTGCGACACCAGGGCCACGATCGGTTTCTCCGCCAGCAGGTAGGGGGAACAGGCGGCCGCTTCGTAGCCGATCCCGATGGCGGTTTCCGGGTCGGTGCCGGGGGGAAGGTAGAGGTCGGTGACGACCTGGCAGTCGGGCACCCCCGAGTTCGCGTTGTGGACCTGCTGGGTCAGGATGTCCAGGTTCGGGATCGTCACCCGGGTGTCGTCGGGCGTCGTCAGCTTCGTGCTCCTGAGCCCCACGTGGTCGATCTCCCCGTAGGCGTCGCCGATCCTCACGCGGTCGCCGAGCTGGTAGGGGCGGTCGACGAGGACGACGAGGCCGCCGATGACGTTCTTGATGAGGTCCTGGGCGCCGAGGCCTATGGCCAGGCCCATGGATGCGAGCGAGGCCAGGAACGCCTCGTGCGAGGGGGCCAGGATCCGGATGGAGATGAAGATGGCGGCGAACCAGATCCCGATCCGCGCGGCGGGCTCGAGGAGCTTCATCAGGAAGCGCGAACGGGGGATCTTCCCGCCCAGGAGCTGGAACAGCTTCGAGAGCCAGCGGATGACGGCCCACGCGGCGACCACCAGGACTATGATTTCCAGGATCTTTCCCGGGGTGACCTCTCCCGGGAGGGAAATCCGGTCGAGCTCGATGGCGACAAAGGGAGGGTGCGCAAACGCGGGCATGGTCATCCCCTATAGCAGGTTCTGCCGGTACAGGGCCTGGCGCACCAGGCGCCCGGCCTCCGGGCAGACGCGGAAACCGGGATTCGAGGGGTCCGGCTCGATGATTTCCCAGGAGATCAGTTTCTCGATGCAGCTGTCGCTCCGCCGCTCGGAATAGTCGAAGACCCGCGCGATCTCCCCCGGCGTCAGCCCCCCGTGCTGCAGGATCGCCTGCAGGATGAAGGAGTCCTCCAGGGTAAGGCGCGAGATGATCCCCTCGTAGGAGGGTTCGACCGGGTGCCGCATGTAGAGCACGCCCCCTTCCACCCTGTCCACCGACTCCTGCCACAGCTCGAAGGCCGAACGGAAGATCCCCTCCGACTGCCGGTAGAGCGAATCGAAATAGTTCTGTTCGGGCTCCCGGCGGAGTCCCAGCAGCTTCCCGATCCTGCCCCGGCGCGATTCCTCGGGTGGAGGCTGGGCGAAGTGGAGGCGGAGGCCGGAGAGGTTGTGCCTCTGCAGGATGGCGCTCTTGAGGTGCCGCGGCGAAACGGCCATGGCGTTGATCCGGTGGGAGAAGTACTCCTCCATCCCGACCACCTGCCGGAGGTACCCGAGCGCCGACTCGTTCAGGCTGAGGATCCAGAGGGTGTTCCGGCAGGTGGTGGAGATCAGGTCGAGCAGGGCCCGCAGCCCCTCGAACCCGCCGATGCGGCGGATGAAGGTGCGTTCGACCTCTTCCAGGATCACCAGCCGCCTTTCCGATTTCAGCCGCGATTCGAGCTCGGCGTCCTCGATCGCGAGCAGGGCGGAGAGGAAGGAGCGCATCGCGGGGGCGGTGGTGATCCTTTCGCCGAACTGTCCGCTCGAGAGGGGGAGATCGCCGAAGACGCCCGCGCGGGCGCAGTTCAGGAAGCTGGTCTTCCCGCTCCCGCGCGCCCCGGCCACGAGGATGGCGACCGCGCGCCCCTCCTCCCAGCGCTGCCGCGCCTCGGCGGCGGCGGCCATTTCGGTCTCGCGCCCCACCAGGAACCGGGTGTCCTCCAGGGGGGCCAGCCGGAAGAGGCGCCGGTAGATCGCGGGGAGTTCCCTCGGCCCCGCTTTCAGGTGCAGGACCTCCCCGAGGTAGGGACGGCGGGAGACCGGCTGCACGGCGATGGTGGAAGGGGGGGCCCAGCCGAGCTTGGCGAGGACATACTGATTGGCAAGGGCGAGGTGGTCGCCAAGCCAGTCCGAACCGCTCCCGACCCTCTCCATGACCGTCAGGGCGCCCGCGCGCAGCGCCTGGCGGCTCTTCTGCCGTGCCAGGTGCCGGAAAAGCCCCAGCCGGCTTTCCTCCATCCGGATGTGAAACTGGAAGAAGACGCCGGACAGCGCCTCCGCGAGTTTCCGCCCGATGACGGGGTGATGGTCGCGGGTCGATTTCCTCTGGTGTTCGAGCAGCTTCAGCGCGTTGGAGATGCCGTCGCGGACGACCTGACGCCCCTCCTCGCTCCCTCCTTCCTCGCGCCCCGCTTCCAGGCTGTAGGCGGCGACTTCGCGGGCGCGTTCTATCTGCTGGATGATGGCGCGATGCCCTTCCTCCGCCTCCCCGAAGCCGGCGAGGGCCAGTTCGCGCCCGGTGCCGGCGAGCGACCGGGTGAAGCGGGCTTCGGCCGGGACGGAGCGGGACCGCGGCCGGCGGCCGGGGAGGGGACGCCCGAGGTCCACCGATTCGATGGAAGCCGGCAGCGCGCCCCTGCCCGCGGCTTCCAGCCGCCGCTTCCAATCGGACGCCCGGTCGGCGGAGGAGACCAGGTGCGCCCCGGGCGGCGGGAACGGGGATTCGGTCTCCCCCTCCCGCCAGCCCGACAACCATCGGCCGACCTTGTCGAGTTCGCCGAGGAGAAGGGCATGCTCCTCGTCGACGGAGCGCACCGCGTCTTCGGAGACCCCCACCGAGCCCTCCAGCAGGCTGCGGGAGGAGGCTTCCAGTTCCAGCTGTGCCAGGATGGCCCGCTGGCGGCCGGCCCAGTAGCGGAAACACCGTTGCCAGCGGTTCATGGCGCGGCCGAGGCGCCGGTCGGCGAGGCGCCGCTCCCCGGCCAGCAGGGCGGCTTCCAGCTCCCCCCGCAGCCGGCGGCACCTGTCGCCCTGGGCCTCGAGGGCCCGCGCCGCGTCCCTCCGGATCGATCCCACCATCTCCAGCCACTCCGCCCGGGCCTTGTCCAGCGTCCGGGGATCGGAGGGGTTGCCGGCCATGGCCCGGAGCGTGTCGTTGCGCAGCAGTTGCCAGGGGATGAGGAGCGCCAGGCTCGCGCGGGCCAGCAGGAGCAGGAGATCGCCGTCCGGCTCCACCCGCCGGGCCGAGTGCGCCCACAGCGCCTGGCGGAGGACCGGGCGGGGCTGGAGCACCCGGGGTTTGCGCCCCAGGCGGAGCGCCAGCCGCCGGAGGGGCCGGCCGTCGCGGCACAACTCCGCCGCCAGCTCCCCGCGCGGGACCGTGAGGGTCTGCGGCAGGAGGCCGAGGAGATCCTCCAGGCCGGTCTGGAAGGTCTCGAGGGCGCGGAGCGCCCTCTCCTGCGGGTGGATCCTCTTCAGGGCCTGCAGGGGGTCGGACAAATACGGTGCGGCCCGGGTTGTCGCCAGCTCCCGGATCGATTCGAGCGACCCTTCCGGGGGGCGCACCCCCTCCGCGCGCGCGATCTTCTCCGAGTGCCGCCCGAGCAGGGAGTCCAGCTGTTCCCATGCCGCGGCGAGCTCGGCCTGGAGAACCCGGTTGCGGGCTTCCAGCTCTTCGGTGAACCCGCGCCAGAGGGAGGGAAAATCGCTTGTTTCCATGCGCCAGTCGCCGCCTCGCAAAAATCCGCGCCCGGCGCGGATCGTCTCGTGGTGCCCCTTCTTACGCCCGGAATGGATGGAACCCGTCTGATTATGATCCATTCTTCCGGGAGAATACCAGTGATTTAGTCCGGGGGCGCCCGGCGCGGGCGGGGGGCGATACGGGGTTCCGGATCCCCGATACATCATGTTATGCTGATGTAACAGCCATCATGGCCGCGGGGATGTTCTTCCGGCCGATCCGAACGAGGGGGCGACGCTACATGGGACAACCGATAGCCGGACGCTATACCCGGGAACGCTTCCTGGCGGTCTCGACCAGGATCATGGAAATCGTGCGGGCGGCGGGCACGGTGGAGGAAGCCCGGCGCGCGCTCTTCACCCACGTGTCCGACGAGCACTACGAGCGGTTCAGCGAGACCACCCTCTCCTTCGGGTCGCGCCTGTACATCGTCCGGGACTGCGCGCGGGCCTGGCGCGCCATGCTGACCCCCATCTCCGACCAGAAGGCGGGCTTCAGCAACATCCAGGCGCTCTGGGACCTGGCCCGGGGAGGCGCGCGCCCCGACCTCGGGCCGGGCTTCTACGGGGAGATGATCCACCTGGCGCTGGGGCTGGAGGGGAAGGCCGTGACCCTGCACTCGGAGGAGGTCGAATCCCCGGTGAAGCTCTCGGGGCGGGAGGCGGCCGTCGTGCGTTCCGCGGAGCTGGACCGGCTCTGGGGGCACGTGGATGAGCTGATGGAGCGCTACGGCGACGGGCTCGGGAAGGAGGAGCGCCGCCGCCGCGCGGGAAGGCGCCGCAGGATCCTCAAGGCCCTGGGAGCGACCGCCGCCCAGTTCGCCGACTGGCACTGGCAGGTGAAGCACATCGCCCGCAACGAGGAGGAACTCGGCCGGATGGTGAACCTGCTGCCGGTCGAACGGGAGGCGATCCGGAAGGCCGCGGCCGGCCGGCTGCCGTTCGGGGTAACGCCCTATTACGCCAGCCTGCTCGACGACGACGCGGAGGCGGGGCGCGACCGGGCGCTGCGGGCCCAGGTGATTCCCCCGCCGGAGTATGTCGACCGGATGCTCGAGCACCGCGGGGACCGCGAGTGCGCCTTCGATTTCATGCTGGAGCGGGACACCTCCCCGGTCGATCTCGTAACGCGCCGGTATCCCGCGATCGCCATCCTCAAGCCGTACAACACCTGTCCCCAGATCTGCGTCTACTGCCAGCGCAACTGGGAGATCGACGAAGCCATGGCGCCGGGGGCGATGGCCTCCGGCGCCGAGATCGCCGCCGCCGTCGATTTCATCGCCCGGCACCCCGCCCTGCGCGAAATCCTGGTCACCGGGGGGGACCCGCTGGGGATGGCCGACCGGCCGCTCCTCGACATCCTCGAGCGCCTGGCCGCCATCCCCCACATCGAGGTGATCCGTATCGGCACGCGCACCCCGGTGACGGTCCCGATGCGGATCACGCCGCAGCTCGCCTCGGCGCTCGGCCGGCTGCGCGACCCCGGCCGGCGCGAGGTGTGCGTGGTGACCCACGTCGAGCACCCCTACGAGATCACCCCCGAGCTGGTCGCCGCCGTCGACCGGCTCAAGCGCCGGGGGATCTCCGTGTTCAACCAGCAGGTCTACACCTTCTTCGTTTCCCGGCGCTTCGAGACCGCCAAGCTGCGGATGATGCTGCGCCGGTCCGGGATCGACCCCTACTACACCTTCATGGCCAAGGGGAAGGAGGAGACCAACGCCTACCGGGTCCCGCTGGCGCGCCTGCTGCAGGAACAGAAGGAGGAGGCGCGGCTCCTGCCGGGCTCGCGGCGGACCGACGAGATGGTCTACAACGTCCCCGGGCTGGGGAAGAACTACCTGCGCGCCATGCAGCACCGGGACCTGCTGGCCATCCTCCCCGACGGCTCCCGCGTCTACGACTTCCACCCCTGGGAAAAGGGGATATCGGACCGGGCGTCCTACGTGGGACACGACATCCCGCTCCTGGAATACCTGTCGCGGCTGGAGGAGGTCGGGGAGAACGCCGACGACTATGAAAGCATCTGGTACTACTATTGATCGGGGGCCGGCCCGCCCGATGACCGGGAGGAGGTATGACGCATAACCTGGCGCCCTTCGCCTTCCACACGGAACGCCGGCTGGTCGTGCTGACCGGCCGGAAGGCGCGGAACCTGGAGGAGCTGCTCGCGCACCTGGGAGAGGTGTCCGGCTCCTCCATCTTCCACCACACGCACCACCAGTACCTGGCGCACCATTTCGAGACCCCCGTCTTTCACAGCGATTTCTCCCGCTGGGCCTCGCTGGCGCTGCTCGAGGAGGCGCTGGCGGAGAAACTCGCGGCCATCGACCTGCTGGCGTTCAGCTCCATCCGCCAGCTCCGGGAGGCCATCATCGCCACGATCCAACCGTACGCGAAGGGGAACGGGCGGCGGCAGGAGTGCATGCCGGGGCAGGAGTTTCACTTCAGCGAGTCGAAGAGCTTCGTCATGCCGAGCGGCATCGTGGCGGAGGACATCCCCGATTTTTTCGCCAAGCTGCCGGGGGTGGCCAACACTTCGCTCTACTTCCACTTTTTCGAGGCCCGGCTCCGGCTCGGGCGGGAGACGAACGATTTCTCCGCCTGGCTCGCCTACCGGGGAGCGGAGGAGCTGGCGCGCGCCATCGACAGGCTCAACCCCTATCGCATGTCGCTCGATGAACTCCGGGACAGGATCGCGAGGCTCGGGAAATAAGGGGAGGGAGGATGGCGGTCACGCTTGCGGATTACGAGAAGGTCGTGGGCCCGGAGGTCATGGACGAGATCCGGATGCTCGCCGGGTACGTGTGCCACAAGTCGCTGCAGAACATCAATTCAACCCCCGTGGGGGGCGGGGTGGCGGAGATCCTCACCCGCATGATCCCGCTCCTGCGGGAACTGGGCGTGGACGCCACCTGGGACGTCATCAAGGGGAACGAGGCGTTCTACGCCGTGACCAAGGCCTTCCATAACGCGCTTCACGGGCATCCCGAAACGATCACGCCCAAGATGCTGGAGGTCTTTCGGGAAAACACGGCGATGAACCTCGAGGAGATGAAGCTCGAGGGGGACGTCCTTTTCGTCCACGACCCCCAGCCCGCGGGCCTCATCGAAAAGAAGGCGGCCATCGGGCGCCAGTGGATCTGGCGCTGCCATATCGACGTGTCCAACCCGGACCCCGCCGTCTGGGAATTCCTGAGGCCCTGGGTGGAAAGGTACGACGCCGCCGTGTTTTCGATGCCCGATTTCGCCCGGGACATGCCGGTTCCCCAGTACCGGATCGCCCCCTCGATCGACCCGCTGAGCGACAAGAACCGGGAGCTGGAGCCGGAGGTCGTCCGCGGGGTGCTGGAGCGGTTCGGGATCGACCCGGAGCGCCCCGTCCTGACCCAGATTTCGCGCTTCGACCGGCTCAAGGACCCCCTGGGCGTGATCGAGTCCTACCGGATGGTCCGGCGGCACTGCGACTGCCAGCTGGTGCTCGCCGGCGGCGGCGCCGACGACGATCCCGAAGGGGCGGAGGTGCTCCGGGAGGTCGAGGAGGCCGCGGCGAAGGATCCCGACATCCATGTCCTGCTCCTCCCCCCGTTCAGCGACCTGGAGATCAACGCCCTGGTGCGCGGCTCCACGATCGTTTTCCAGAAGTCGATCCGGGAGGGGTTCGGGTTGACGGTCAGCGAGGGGCTCTGGAAAGGGAAGCCCGTGATCGGGGGGGCCGTGGGCGGGATCCGGCTCCAGATCATCAACGGGGTGACCGGGTTTCTGATCCATTCCCCGGAAGGGGCCGCCAACCGGGCGGTGGAGCTGCTGTCCAACCCGGAACTGTGCCGGAAGCTGGGGGAGAACGGACAGCGCTACGTCAGGGAGAATTTTCTCATAACCCGGCACGTGAAGGACTACCTGCTGCTGATGCTGGCCCTGGACCATCCCGGGGAGCGCGTGGTACAACTGGCGGGGATTTAGACCGGGCGGCCCCCTTGGCCCGCCGCGGGACATACCGTCATAAGGAGAGAGAGATGAAGGAGAACGAGGGCGCCCGGTTCGGCCGGCGCGATTTTCTGAAAACCACCGCCATCGCCGGTGTCGCCACGGCGCTGCCGGGAACGGTCCTGCCGGGCCGGGCCGCGGCGACGGCGCCGAAGGCCAGGACGCGCGGGGGCAAGAGCCGGCTGCTTTTCATGACCGACGCCCCGGAGACGTACGCGAAGATCATCGACGCGCTCAAGTCCCTCAAGGGGGCGGACCTCGCAGTGACGGTGGCCAAGGTCAACTACCAGAAGCCGGAGGAACTCGGTGAGGCTTTCCGCCGGGAGGACCCGGACATCCTGTTCATGGTCCTGGCCCGGGTCACCACGATTTCGGGCAACCTGCCCGCCGCGATGGGGGAGGTCGACGTGCCGGTGGTGATCCTGCCCGTCAACTTCGACCTGATCATGCTGGAAGCCGACCTGGCCGCCGCCTTCCGGATGAGGGGGACCTACGCCCGGCTGGCCAACTCCGAGGCCCAGGCCCTGGAGCTGGTCCGGACGCTGACCTCCCCCCGCATCCTCGAGGGGAAGAAGGCCCTCATCTACGGCCGCCCGTTCGACAGCACCAGCGTGCCGGCGCCCAACCTCGACGCCGACTACGTCTACGCCCGCACGGGGGTGCGTATCGAATACCGCCCGATCGAGGAACTGCGGCGCCGGCTCGAGGAGGTGCGGCCCGAAAGCGCCCGGGAGGAAATGGAGCGCTGGAGGCGGGAAGCGGCCGCCGTGGTGGAACCCACCGAGCATGACCTGCTCGAGAGCGCCCGGATGTACGTCCTGCTCCGTTCGATCGTCGACCGGGAGGGGCTGTCGGCGATTTCGATCGACTGCCTGAGTTTCAGCTTCGACGCCAAATCCACCATCCCCCTCCCCTGCCTGGCGTTCACCCGGCTGCGGGACGAGGGGATCGCGGCCCCCTGCGAGGCGGACGTGTACGCCTCGCTCTCCTCGATGTTTCTCGAGACGGTCAGCCGCAAGCCCTCCTATTTCTGCAACGTTTCCTCGGTGGACAACGAGGCTTCGAGCACCGTGCTGCGCCACTGCGTCGCCCCGGTGCGCCTGATGGGAAAGGAAGCCCCGCCGCTGCGCTACAACCTGCGCGACTATCACGGCTTCGGGAAGGGTGTGACCCCGGAGGTGGAGTTCCCGGCCGGGATCGAGGTGACGATGGGTGTTTTCAGCAAGGATCTCAAAAGCTTCGTGTGGTGGCCCGGCCGCACCCGCTCGCGCAAGAGCGACACCGACCGCCCCTCCTTCCCCGGCACCGACAGCAAGATGCGGCGCTACTGCTCGAACCACCTGGAGGTCGGGATCAAGGACGTCGACCGTTTCGTGCAGAGCATCGGCGGGATCCACCACGTCATGGTCGCCGGGAGCTACCGGAAAGAGATCGACGAGGCGCTTACGGCGATGAATGTCAACGTCATCGGCCCGGCCGACCTCGCCGCCCCCGAAGCCTGATGATCTCCCGGCCGGACACGGTATTCCCGGGTCCGGCCGGAAACCCCTCCCCCCTTACCGGATCTCCTTCTTGCCGAAGATCCGGCGGAAGCAGAAAACCGCCAGGGCGAGGATCAGCCCCCAGAAGAGAATCAGCAGGCACCACCCTTCAGGCCGCATGGGCATCCTCCCCGCGGGCGCGGCGCCGCCGCCAGGCCAGTTTCACCGCCAGCGCCAGTGCCGCCAGCATCAGCGCGAGCACGATCCGGGTGCCGAGCACGTAGGGCCGGTTCTCGGCGCTCACGTTTTCCATCAGGATGACGGGCATCCATTCCTGCCACAGCCAGACCGACAGGATGACGAGCAGAAAGAGCGGCGTCACGTACTTGATGATGAACTTGTAGATGACGGGCACCCTCAGGTCGGCCCCGCGGTGCATTTCGTCCCAGGCGTTGTGGATGCCGAACACCCAGGCGAACAGGATCACCTCGATGGTGGCGAACACGACCAGGAAGAAGGTGCCGCCCCAGAAATCGAGCTCGTCCACGACCCCGTGGCGGAGGAGGAACACCGGGAAATGGCAGAGGACGAAGGCGAACGATCCGAAGATCCAGACCGCCTTCTTCCGGCCGATCTGGAATTCGTCCTCCAGGAAGGCGATGGCGGGCTGGACCAGGGAGACCGACGAGGTGACCCCGGCGAGGAAGAGGAGGAAAAACCAGAGGAAGCCGAAAAACCAGGGGGCCACCAACTGGTTGAGGATCAGGGGCATGGTCACGAAGCCGAGGTTGAACACGCCCGACTCGGCGATGGACCGGACATTGGCGGGCCCGAAGAAGACGAAGGCCGCCGGGATGATGATGCTGGCGCCGAGGATGACCTCGGCGGTCTCGTTCATGCTGGTGGCGGACAGGCCCGACAGCGTCACGTCGTCTCCCTTGGAGAGGTAGCTGGCGTAGGTGAGGATGGCGCCGATGCCGACGCTCAGGGTGAAAAAGATCTGTCCCGCCGCCTCGATCCAGATTTTGCCCGAGCGGAGGGTGCTGAAATCGGGGTTCCACAAAAAGCCGAAACCGCTCGAGATGCTCCAGGTGGGTTCGGCCGGGTCGGGCGTGCCGAGGGTCAGCACGCGGAGCATCAGGATCAGCGCGCAGGCGAACAGCACCGGGACCGCGATGCGGCAGACGCGTTCCACTCCCCCCTTGATCCCGTGCCAGGTGACGGTGAAATTGATGAAAAAGGTGACGACGAAAAAGAGGTAGGCGGGCCAGATGCTCGTGAAAAAAGCGTTGGCCTCGAGCCCCTGGTACCCGCGCAGGAAGCTCTGCATCCCCTGCTGGTCCGTGACGGCCGAAAGCCGGCCGGTCAGGGAAAAGAAGCTGTAGGCCAGGGTCCACGACTCGATGTAGGCGTAGTAGATGAAGATGACGAGGGGGCCGAAGATGCCGATGACGCCGAAATATTTGATGAACCGGTTCTTGCGCCACAGGCTGTGAAAGATCCCGGGCGCCGTCCCGTGCCCGAACCCGCCCCCGTAGCGTCCCAGGGTCCATTCCACCCACATCAGGGGGAGGCCCAGCAGGAGGAGGGCGACGAGGTAGGGGATCATGAAGGCGCCCCCGCCGTTGGCCGCCGCCTTGGCCGGGAAGCGCAGGAAGTTCCCCAGCCCGATGGCCGAGCCGGCGACGGCCATGATGATGCCGATCCGGCTGGCCCAGCTGTCGCGCTTTCCCGCCCCCATTGTTCTCCCCGTGGATGGTTTCCGGCCGCGGCGCCTGCGGCCGCGGCTGTCGATTATGGACCATCGGGGCGGCCCGTGACAACACGCTCGAGCCGTTTTCTCCTCTTTTTCGGGCGCTCCCCTTCAAATGACGCGGTTTCGGTGTAACATTCCCCTTTTCGGGCTGCCGCCGGGGGGCGGCGCCGGGAGGCGGAGGACGGGACGATGAAGAAGACCATTGCGGTGCTGGAAGGGGACGGGATCGGTCCGGAAATCGTGGCCGAATCGATCAAGGTGCTCAGGGCGGTGGAGAGGAAGTACGGGCACGAGTTCGAGCTGCGGTACGCCCCGTTCGGGGCGGAAGCCTATTTTACCGACGGGTCCCCCTTCCCGGAAAAGACGGTCCGGGCCTGCGACGAGGCGGACGCCATCATCAAGGGGCCCGTGGGGCTGGCGGTCGACAAGATGAGCAGGATCCCGCAGGAGATGCGGCCCGAGATCGCGGCCATCCTCCCCCTGCGCGAGCGCTACGACACCTTCGCCAACTACCGCCCGGTCCGGCTCCCCAAGGCGCTGGCCTCCTTTTCGCCCCTGAAGGAGAGCCTGATCGGGGAGGGGCTCGATATCCTGATGATCCGTGAACTGGTGGGGGGGATCTACTTCGGCGCCAAGACCGAAGGGAGCGCGACCGGGATGAAGTACGCGGCCGACGACTGCCGCTACACCCACGAACAGGTGCGGCGCGTGGCCGTCGTCGCCTTCGAGGAGGCGCGCAAGCGGCGCTCCCCCATGACCGATATCCACAAGGCCAACGTGCTCGCCACCTCCCGCTTCTGGGTGGAGGTGGTCGAGGACGTGGCCCGCTCCTACCCCGACGTGGAGTACCGCTCCATGCTGGTCGACAACGCGGCGTTCCAGCTGGTGCGCAACCCGACCCAGTTCAACGGCGTGGTCCTGCTCGAGAACATGCAGGGGGACATCCTGACCGACCAGGCGGGCGGGGTGCTGGGATCGCTGGGGCTGATGCCGTCGGCCTGCATCGGGTCCGAGAAGGGATACGTGGAGCCCGCCCACGGTTCCGCCCCCGACATCGCCGGACAGAACAAGGCCAACCCCTACTCCATGATCGGCAGCGTGGCCTTCCTGTACGAAAAGTGCTTCGGCCTGCACGCGGAATCGGAGGCGATCTGGAACGCCCTCTTCGATGTTTTCGAGGAGGGATACCGCACCGTGGAGCTGGCCCCACCGGGCTACGACGCGGCCAGGGTCCTGACCACCAGCCAGTTCGGCGACCGGGTGGCGGAGAAGGTCTAGCCCTCCGCCGGCCGGGGAAGCCGGACCGCCGTCCAGCCGAACAACGTCAGGTTCAGGAGAAAGCCGGGCATTCCGCGCGCGAACGCCAGCGTCGGGCTGAAATGGTCCGGACGATCGCCGGGATTGATTCCGTAAGCGGCCGCGTACCCCAGAACCTGGAACGCCACGGGTAGAAGGACCCAGAGCAGGAACATTCTCCGGCTCATGCGCCGCTCGCTGACCAGGTAGAGCATGGGGGGGATCAGGATCAGCGCCATGTGCAGGTGGGCGTGCCAGGCGACGAGGCCCGTGGCCGCCGAAAGCCCGATCAGGGCGGTCGCGGCCGCGCTGCGGTCGCCGGCCGGGCGTTTCCCGAGGACATACAGGGCCGCGGCGGTGGTCAGAACGCTTCCGGCGATGATGACTCCCCATCCGGCGCCCGGGACGCCGAAGCAGGAGGCCAGGGCTCCCGCCATGCGCCAGTTCGTCATGGCGGAGGGGTTGCTGGACACGCCGCCCCGGGCCGCCAGCTCCACGATGCGGGCCAGGTTGATCATCCCTTCCGCGCCTGCGAGTGCCACCGAGACGGCCAGGACCGCACCGGCGGATACACCGAACCCCCCCAGGACCCTCCAGGCCTTCCGGATCGCGAGCAGGGGCAGGATCAGAACGAGGAGCTGTGGTTTCAGCAGCCATCCGCCCACCCAGAACCCTGCCCGCCAGGGTCTGTCCGAGACGATGGCCCGCAGGAATTCCCCCGCACAGACGGCCAGCCAGACGTTCACCTGCCCTTCGCGAAAATTCACGAACGCCGGCAGCGACAGCAGCATCCATAGCAGCAGGCGGGGGGAGGAGGGATTCCCGGTCATCTTCTCCGCAAAAAAGCGGAGATAGAGAAGGAAGGCGGCCAGGTTGACAAGGGTCCAGACCAGGAAGCTGGCGGATGGTCCGATCAGGGACAGACAGCGGAAGGGGAGGAGAAACGCGGGGGGGTACAGGATCCCCAGGACCCCGGATCCCGGGACGGTTCCCCCGGGGTGGGCGCGGCCCTGGTAGAGTTCCAGCAGGTCGGGGGAATAGGCGGCCGCCATGCCGTGTTCGTCGATGATCCTGCCCGCGCTCCAGTATGCGCAGTAATCCATGCCGAAATTGCCGCACACCTGGGGGGAGCCAAGAATCAGGACGATTTTCGCGGCGTAATAAAGGGCCAGGGCCACCAGTACAAGGGATTCCAGCCTTCGTTGCGGGGTCCTCGTCATGACGCCGCGTCCGCTCCATCGGTCGCCCGATCGAGGCGGCGGATCCACCGGTCGATGACGGCCGCGTCGACCTGCGGGTCGAACTTGCGCGCGAAGAGGCAGTCGGAGGACGCGAGAATATCGAAATCCTCCCGGCGCCACACGCGCGGCGACATCCGGTTTTCCATCCGGCCCCAGTCGATCAGGCGCAGGCACCGGCGGCTCCTCGAAGGGCCCTCGTCGACGACGTCGGAGTGGAGGGTGCCGCGCAGATCCGAATTCATGACCAGCGTTT
>JAAYCX010000008.1 GCA_012729555.1 Acidobacteriota bacterium | reverse complement strand
CGCGAATATCAGAGTGATCAACCGTCGCAAAAGCAGTCTCGACTGCCGCCTGCTCTGCTTCACCGGAAAGGCAAAAGCTCTATAGGGTTTAATGCCCATTACTTGACAGGTCGTTCCATATCAGGAGCCTGTCCGAGAATAGAGATATGCCGCGTTCCGAGCGCCGCGTGGGCAGATGCAAGGCGGAGCGACGCAGGCGATGCGGTGGCATCGTCGAGGAGCGCCAACACAGCAGACGCCCACGCGCCGCCGGAACCCATAGGGCGCATGGGGGTTGCGCGCCGATATCTGCGTTGCTCGTCGTCAACGATGGCACCGCATCGCCTCCTCCTCGCGCCTTGATCTCGGCGCGCAAGACCCATGCGCGCGGCGCACCCCTATTCTCGGACAGGCTCCTAAGGGGGCGTCCGCCCGGGAGCCCCGTTTTGCTGATCCTTCTGCGGGGAGGGTGCATCTGATAAGGTGTGAAGAGAGACCAATGATTTTAGGGAGGGTAGCCACCATGGTACGCCGCCTCTGTTTCGCACTCCTGACCGCACTCCTTCTGACCGCGGCCCCGGTTTTCTCCGACGACGACGCCTACCTGCGCCTGTCGCGGATCTCCTACCTCGAGGGGGACGTGAGCATCCAGCGTCTGCCCGACGTCGACTGGTCCGCCGCCAGCATCAACATGCCGCTCGAACCGGGCGACCGGATCTACACCGGGCGCAACGGGAGGCTCGAGATCGAGTTCGACGACGATTCCGTGCTGCGCCTGGCCGAGAACACCGACATCGAGATCCTCTCCCTCGACGAGAGGATCGTCCAGGTGCGGATGCTCCTGGGCCTGGCGACCCTGACGGTCGCCTCCGGCGTCGATTTCGAAATCAACACCCCCGCGGCCGCCTTCAACGCGGTGAGCAAGGGGAGCTACCGGTTCGAGGTGAACGAGGACGGGGACACCGACGCCATCGTGCGCAAGGGGAGGATCGAGGCGGCCAACAACGCCTTCGCCCGCGCGGTCGAATCGGGCACCCGGCTGCGCGTGCGGGCCGGCGGCGAGGCCCTCTACTCCGTGGCGCGGTACGAGGAACGGGACGCCTGGGACGAGTGGAACGACCGGCGCACCGTGGACCGCAGGGCCTACGCCAGCCGCCGCTACCTCCCCTCGACCGTCTACATCGGCGCGGCCGACCTCGACCGCTACGGGCGGTGGGTGAACGTGTCGAGCTACGGCTGGGCCTGGGTCCCCTACAGCGTCGACGTGCACTGGTCCCCCTACTCGGTGGGGCGCTGGTGCTATCGCCCGCGCTTCGGCTGGACCTGGGTCTCCTACGAGCCCTGGGGCTGGCTGCCGTACCACTACGGGCGCTGGCACCAGAGTTCGAGCTTCGGGTGGGTCTGGCTCCCCGGGCCCTCCTTCAGCTTCAATTTCTGGTCGCCGGGCCTGGTGGCGTTCTACAGCGGGCCGACCTGGGTTTCCTGGCTGCCCCTGGGTCCCCGGGACTACTATAACGTCAAGCACTATCACTACAACCGCGGCATCTACAGCCACCAGCTCGCGCAGCTGCGGGGGCTCCACACCCGGGCGCCCGGGGACCATTTCAACCGCAGCGCGCGCGGGGCCGTCCGCACCGTTCATGTCGACCAGTTCCGAAACGGGAGCTTCCACGAGCGGAGCGCCAGCACCCGCTGGGGCAACATCGACCGCCCGTGGCAGGAAGGGACGCTGAGGGACGGGATCGACGTGCGCCCGACGCGCGCCAGCTACCGCCCGGCCCCGGAGCGGGAGTTCGCGCGTCCCGAAAACCGCCGGGAACGCGCGGTGGTCGTGCGCAACGAGCCGCGGCGTGACGCGCGCGACGGCGCCGACCGGGAGCGCTTCAGGCCGATCACGCGCCCGGAATTCAGGGACAGAATCGACGAGGCGCGCGGCCGGACCGCGCCCGCTCCACGCGACGGCGGCGACCGTTCCGCCCGTGACGGCTCGGTGCGCGGCGGCGCCCCCGGCAACGCCGCGAGGCCGGAACGGGGGGACGACCGCCCGGCGGCGCAGAGCGCAGACCGGGAACCGGGCGGCGCGGCGGGGCGTGAAGAGAGCGGCCGATGGCGTACGGAGCGGCAGCCCCCCGATCGCAGCGCACAGCGCGAAGCGGAAGCCAGGCGCGAAACGCCGAGGGATGGGGGGCGGGAGTTCGACTCCGTCAGCCCCCGCAGCGCGGAGCGCGATGAGGCCCGCAAAGCGGCGCGGGCGGAGAGGCCCGAGGCGAGGCCGACGGCGGTCCCCGCCGACCGCGCGGCGCCCGAACCCCGGTCCGAGCGGAATACGTCCCGTTGGCGCGCTGAAAGCGGTGCCCCGGCGGCCGCCTCCCCGAGGGTGGAAAGTCCTGCTGCGAGGCCGCAGGCCGTCCCGCGCACGGCCGAGCCGCGGACGATCGCGCCCCGCGATTCGGGGAGTTCGGGCCAGGCGCGGAGGATCGAAAGGCCGGTCGCCCCGAGCCGTTCCTTTTCGGGGGGGAGCCCGGCGAGGAGCGCCGGGAGTTCGGTTCGGAGCGGCGGGAGTCCGGCGCGGAGCGGCGGGGGGAGCGGCCGGAGCCTATCCGGGGGGAGCGGCCCGGGCCGGAGCGGTTCTTCGGGGGGTTCGGGTTCTTCGGGGGGATCGGGCCGGAGCGGGTCCGGCGGACGCCGGAGGTAGCGGCTTCGTCCCGCCGGGGGGCGGTACAGGGAGCAATGGTTGACCCCCGGAGCAATCTCGGCTAGTCTCTAGCTTCCTGTATGAAGACATCACACCGGCTTTTCCAGTTTGTCAGGCCCCACCTGGGCGTGCTCGCGCTCTCCTTCGTGCTGCTGGCGTTGACGAGCCTGTTCGAGGTGCTGACCACGGCCCTCGTCATCCCCCTTTTCGACGACGTGCTCGCCGCCGGCCCGGCGTCCGGGACGCCCACCCACTCGCTCGTGCTCTTCCTCGACCGCGCCCTCGGCCTCCTCCCGGGGAGCATGGTGACCCGGCTGGCGCTGGCGCTGCTCCTGCTGACCTTCGCCAAGGGGGTCTGCCTCTACTATTCCAACTACAACATGGGCTACGTGGGCCAGAGCGTGCTGACCGACCTGCGCGTCCGGCTCTTTTCCCACGTGATCGGCCAGTCGATGGAGTTCTTCGCGGGGCACTCCACGGGGAAGCTGATGTCGCGGATGTCGAGCGACGTGGAGCAGCTGCAGGAGGCGGTGTCGAGCACGCTCGGGGAGCTGCTGCGCGAGGTGGTGCTGCTGGCGGCGCTGGTCGGCTTCATTTTCTACCTCGACTGGAAACTGGCGCTGATCGCCCTGCTGATCGCGCCGCTGGCCGGGCTGCTGACCATGACCATGGGGAAGCGCATCCGCTCGGTCAGCGCGCGGGGACGGGAAAGCGCCGCGGTGCTGAGCGACCAGCTCCAGCAGTCGATCACGGGGATGCGCGTCATCAAGGCCTTCGGGATGGAGGCGCACGAGGAGAAGGGGTTCGTCGCCCGGTCGGCCGAGCTCTTCCGCAGCAATATGAAGGCGGCCTCGATCCTGTTCCTGAACTCGCCCCTGATGGAGTTCCTGGGGGTGGTCGCCTTCATCCCGCTGCTCTATTACGCGCACGCGCGCATCGCCGACGGGACGCTGTCGCTCGGGCTGTTCGGGGGGTCGCTTTTTTCCCTCTTCCGGATGTACGACCCGATCCGCAAGCTGAGCCGCATCCACGTGCAGCTGCAGCGTGCCCTGGCCTCCGGCCACCGGATCGTGGAACTGCTCGACGCGCGCCTGGAGATCCCCGACGACCCCGGCGCCCGCGCGCTCGAAGGGGCCCCCGGCTCGGTGGAGTTCCGCGGCGTCTGTTTTCATTACGCGGACGGGGCCGGCGAAACGAGGGTGCTCGACGACATCAACCTCCGGGTCGGGCGCAACCAGGTCGTCGCCCTGGTCGGCTCGAGCGGGTCGGGAAAGACCAGCCTGGTGAACCTCATCCCCCGATTCTACGATCCGACCGAAGGGGCCGTCCTCATCGACGGCGTCGATATCCGCCGGTACACCCAGGCTTCGCTCCGGCGGGCGATCGCCATGGTGACCCAGGAGACGTTCCTGTTCAACGACACGGTGCTCCACAACATCGCCTACGGCGACATCGGGGCGACCGAGGAGAGGGTGCGCGCGGCGGCGCGGGCGGCGCTGGCCGACGTTTTCATCTCGCGCCTTCCCGAGGGGTACCGGACCGTCATCGGGGAGCGCGGGCAGCGCCTCTCGGGGGGGGAGCGGCAGCGGATCTCGATCGCACGCGCCATACTGCGCAACGCCCCGATCCTGATCCTGGACGAGGCGACCTCGGCGCTCGATAGCGAATCGGAAAAGCTCGTGCAGGAGGCGCTCGCGAACCTGATGCGGGACCGGACGACGTTCGTGATCGCCCACCGGCTGTCGACCATCCGCCGCGCCGACAGGATCCTGGTGCTCGAGCGGGGGCGGATCGTGGAAGCGGGAACGCACGACGAACTGGTGGACAGGGACGGCGCCTACCGCCGCTTCTTCCGGCTCCAGGCGCACGAATAGAGGGTCGCGCGCCCCTTGACCAAGGCGCCGGATCACGCTAAACTGTTAGTTTTTATAAAGATGAGGAAGGAAAGCGCATGATCCTCAGCATGACCGGATACGGCACCGGGTCGGCCCGGGAGGGCGACACGACGGTCTCGGTCGAGATCAAGACCGTCAACCACCGGTTCCTCGACCTGCACGTGCGCCTCCCGCGCGAGTGCCAGTTCCTGGAGTCGGACATCCAGCAGGCGGTGCGGGCCCGCATCGGCCGCGGCCGGGTGGACGTCGGCGTGACGGTGCAGAATTCGGCCGCGGGCGGGTTTCGCATCCGCGCGGAGGTGGTGCGCCGTTACCTGGACGCCGTCGACCGGCTCCGGGCGGAGTTTCGGCTCGAGGGGGCGCTCGACATGCGCTCGCTCCTGACCCTGCCGGGGGTGCTCGAAACGGACGACGGCGGCGGCGCGGAGCCGGGGCCGCTGACGGACCTCGCCGGCCGGAGCCTCGCGGAGGCGCTCGATCATGTACTGGAGATGCGGCGCCGGGAAGGGGAAGCGCTCAGGGGCGACATGCTCCGCAACCTCGGGAGCATCGAGGGGGCCACCGAGCGGATCGGCCGGCTCAGCCGGGACGACGCCGCCGGGCATCTGAAAACACTCGAGGAACGGATCGCCAGGCTCCTTCCCCAGGGGGGGATCGATCCGCAGCGGCTGGCCCAGGAAGCGGCCCTGATCGCCGACCGGGTCGACATCGGGGAAGAAGTCGCGCGCCTGCACAGCCACATCGTGCAGTACCGGCAGCTCGTCGAGGCGGAGGAAAAGCCCGGGAAGAAGCTCGATTTCCTGCTGCAGGAAATGCAGCGCGAAGCGAACACCATCCTGTCGAAGTCGGGGAACCTGGAGGTGACCGGGCTGGGGATCGCCATCAAGACGGATGTCGAAAAGCTGCGCGAGCAGGTCCAGAACGTGGAATGAAGCCATGAAGAGAGGGAGCCTGATCATCGTGTCCGGCCCGTCGGGCGCGGGGAAGAGTGCGCTGGTGGGGCACGCGCTCGCGGCGATTCCAAACCTGGAGTTCTCGGTGTCCTACACGACCCGGGCCCCGCGCGGCAGCGAGCGGGACGGGGTCGAATATGTCTTCGTCGACCGGACCGAGTTCGAGGCGCGGATCGCCGCCGGCGACCTGCTCGAATGGGCCGAGGTCCACGGCAACTATTACGGGACTTCGCGACGGTTCGTCGACGGGCGGCTCGAGCGGGGGAGCGACGTCATCCTGGACATCGACGTGCAGGGGGCGGGCATCATCCGCAGGGAACGGCCCGAGGCGGTGGGGATTTTCGTCATGCCCCCTTCCTTCGGGGTGCTGCGCGAGCGGCTGACGCGCCGGAGCCTGGACGACGCCGACGTCATCCGGATGCGGCTCGAGCGGGCCTGCGGCGAGATCAGCCGCTACCACGAGTACGATTACCTGATCGTCAACGACGGCCTGGAGGCGGCCGTGCGGGACCTCGAGGCGATCATCCTGAGCACCCGCCGCCGGATGTCGGTCATGGCCGGCCCGGCGCGATCGATAATGCAAACCTTTGGAGGAACACATGCAGAAGATCCCTGAACGCATCGGATCGAAATACCGTTTCATCATCCTGGCGGCGGAAAGGGCGAAGCAGCTGCAGAACAACGCCAAGCCCAAGATCAAGACGCGGTCGACCAAACCCGCCCACATCGCGATGAGGGAGCTGGAAGAGGATCTCCTCAGCTACGAGGTCACCGAGCCCGTCGAACCGCCGGTGCAGATCTGAAAGGCGGGAAAGGGGGCGGATCATGAAAGTGGCGCTCGGAGTCACCGGCTGCATCGCCGCGTACAAATCGATCGAGGTGATGCGCGGGCTGCAGAAGGCGGGGGTGGAGGTCCAGGTGGTGCTGACCCGCTCGGCGGCGGAGTTCGTCGCTCCTCTCACGTATGAGGCGCTTTCGGGCCGGAGCGTGATCATGGACATGTTCCGGCCGGAGTTGAACCGCGACATCCGCCACATCAGCCTGGCGCAGTCGATCGACCTGCTGGCGGTGGTCCCGGCGACGGCCAATATCCTCGGGAAGATGGCGCACGGGATCGCGGACGACTTCCTCTCGACCCTCTATCTCTCCACCCCGGCGCCGGTCCTCATCGCCCCGGCGATGAACGCCGAGATGTGGCGGCACCCGGCGGTGCGCGCCAACGTGGAAACGCTCCGGGGCAGGGGGCACCATTTCGTGGACCCGGAGCCGGGCATGCTCGCCTGCGGAATCGAGGGGGATGGGCGCCTGGCCGCGGTCGACGGGATCCTCGAGCGGATCCTGGGCGTCCTCGGCGGCGAGCGCGACTTCGAGGGGCTCCGGGTGCTGGTGACGGCGGGACCCACGGTGGAGGACATCGACCCCGTTCGTTTCATTTCCAACCGGAGTTCGGGGAAGATGGGGTACGCCGTGGCCGAGGCGGCGCACGCGCGCGGGGCCGGGGTGACGCTGGTATCGGGTCCCGTGAGCCTTCCGGCTCCCGCGGGCGTCGAACTGGTCCGGGTGCGTTCGGCGTCGGAGATGGGAGAGGCGGTCCTGCGCCTCTTCCCGGGCACGGACATCGTGGTGAAGGCGGCGGCCGTGGCCGATTACCGGCCGGCGGAGCCGGCGGCGGGGAAGATCAAGAAGGGGGAGGGCGCTGAAACGCTGAACCTCGAGCGCACGGACGACATCCTGGCCCGGCTGGGGAGGGAGAAAAAGGGGCAGGTGCTGGTCGGGTTCGCCGCCGAGACCGACAACCTGCTCGAGAACGCGAGGGGGAAGCTCGCGGGCAAGAACCTGGACCTCGTGGTCGCCAACGACGTTTCCAGGGGCGTGTTCGGCGAGGACGCGGCCACCGTGCACATCCTCAGGAGGACCGGGGAGACGGTGACGCTGCGGCAGCGGCCGAAGGGGGCGATCGCGCGCGCGATCCTCGACCTTGCGCTCGAGGCGCGCCGGACCCGGGGAGAGGAAGCCCCATGAAGAGCGGGACCGCCGTCATCATCGGAAGGCCCAACTCGGGGAAATCGACGCTGCTGAACGCCCTCGCGGGTCAGAAGGTGTCGATCGTCTCCTCCAAGCCGCAGACCACGCGCCACCGCATCATCGGGGTCCTCAGCGAGAAACGGGGCCAGATCGTCTTTGTCGATACGCCGGGGGTGCATAAGCCCGGCTACCGGATGAACCAGAGGATGCTCGGCACGGTCTACGAGCAGCTCCGCGGCGTCGACCTGGTGCTGCACATGGTCGATGGCGGCATCCCGTTCGGCGCGGGGGAAAACTTCGTGCTCGAGATGGTGAAAAAGACGGGGGCCCCCGCCTTCCTGCTTCTCAACAAGATCGACGCCATCGCCAAGCAGCGGCTCCTGCCCGCCATGGATCGCTACGGGCAGGCGGGATGCTTCATGGAGATCCTCCCGATATCGGCCGCGACCGGCGAGAACCTGGACCTGCTCCGCGACCGGATCTTCGAATACCTGCCGGAGGGGGAGCCGCGGTACGGCGAGGACCTGGTCACCGACCGGACGGAGCGCTTCCTGGCCGGCGAATTCATCAGGGAAAAGCTGCTCGAGCGGCTGCGCGAGGAGCTCCCTTACGCGTCCGCCGTGATGATCCGCCGGTTCGACGAGAGCCGCAGGGTGGACAGGAACCTGGTGGTGATCGACGCGGACATCCTGGTGGAGCGGCGTTCGCAGCAGGGGATCGTGCTGGGCGCCGGGGCGAGGACGCTCCGGGACCTGGGGACCGAGGCGCGGCGCGACCTGGAGCGGCTGCTCGGCTGCAAGGTGTACCTGGGACTCGAGGTGCGCACGGCGCGCAACTGGCGCAACGACGACGCGCTGCTCGACCAGCTGGAGCTGGGGTCATGAACCGCCGGGTGCTGGGGGAGCAGATTTACGGTCACCTGCGACTCTTCAGCGCCCTGGGGGTCCGCTATGCCGGGGCGGCGCGGGGCGAGAGGAAGGCGCCGGCGGCCCCGCATGCGCCCGGGCCCTCGGCGGGGGCGGTCGCGCGTGAGACCGTGGCCGGGGACGCCGCCGGGGCGCAAACGCTGGAGGCGATCCGGGCCGACCTCGGGGATTGCCGGCGCTGCGCGCTGGCGGCGACGCGCAACCGGATCGTGTTCGGTGCGGGAAACCCGCACGCGGCCCTGATGCTGGTCGGAGAGGCGCCGGGCGCCGCGGAAGACGAGCAGGGGATCCCGTTCGTGGGGAAGGCGGGGCAGTTGCTCACGCGCATCCTGGAAGCCATCGACCTCGGGCGGGAAGACGTCTACATCTGCAATATCCTGAAATGCCGCCCCCCCGGGAACCGCAACCCGCAGCCGGAGGAGATCGCCGCCTGTTCGGGATTCCTGCTGCGCCAGATCGCGGCCGTGCGCCCCCGCGTCCTCTGCACCCTGGGCGCCTTCGGCGTCCAGACGCTTCTGGGGACGACCGAATCGATCGGACGGCTGCGCGGGCGGGTGATCGATTACGGCGGGATCGAGCTCGTGGCCACCTACCACCCCGCCTACCTGCTCCGGAACCCCATGGAAAAGCGCAAGGTGTGGGACGACATGCGCCTCGTGCGCGACCGCCTGCGCTCGCCGCAGGGACCCGGGTCCCGATGATGGAGTACGTGGATGTCGCCGTCCCGTCCGGCGTGCGCAGGACGTTCGCCTACTCGGTCCCGCCCGCGCTGCGGGCGCGGATCGCGCCGGGGATACGCGTGCTCGTCCCTTTCGGGCGGAAGCTCGTGACCGGCTACGTGGTGGGCCGGCTCGGCGAGGCCGAGGTCCGGGGGATCCGGCTGAAGGCGGTCGAGGACCTGCTGGAGGCGCGCCCGGCCGTGACGCCGGGGCTGGTGCGGACGGCGCTGTGGGTGAGCGACTACTATTTCGCCCCGCCGGGGGAGGTGTTCCGTGCCCTGTTCCCGGCCGGTTCGCAGGTGCTCGGGGAGCGGGTGGTCCAGCTCGAGCCGCGGACGGCGGCGTTGCTGGGGGGAGGATTGCGCCCGACGGGACTCGGGCCCCGCGAGGAGGCGCTGCTCGACACGCTCCACCGGGAAGGGGCGCTCACGGTCAAGGAACTGGCGCGCCGGGCCGGCATGCGGGGGGCGGAGGGCTGGGTGGAGGCGCTCGCGGCCGCGCGCCATGTCCGGCTCGAAATGCGCGTCGGCGGCCCGAAGACGAGGGAAAAACAGCAGTGGGGCATCCGGCGTCTGCCCGCGGCGGCCGATCCCGCGCTGCCGCCCGCGCAGAAGCGGCTGTACGGCGCGCTCGGCCCCGAGGAGACGGCTCTCGAGGAAGCGCTCCGGCGCGCGGGTTGCTCGCGGAGCGCCGCCACGGCGCTCGAGCGCAAGGGGCTGGCCGCCGTCGCCCCGATGAAGATCGAGCGGGTCCCGCAGGAGCTCGCCCCCTCGCCCGCGGGCGGGGGTCTGGAGCTGACGCGCCACCAGCGGGAGGTGATCGACGGCATCCTCGAGCTGATGCGGAGGCCCGAACCGGCGCGCTGCCTGATCCACGGGGTGACCGGGAGCGGGAAGACGGAGGCCTACCTCAGGCTGATCACCGAGGCGCTCCGCATGGGGCGATCGGCCCTCTTCCTGGTCCCGGAGATCGGGCTCACCCCCCTGCTCAGCCGCCTGGTGGTCTCGCGCTTTCCGGGCCTGGTCTCGCTCCTGCACAGCGGCATGAGCCCGGGGGAGCGCTACGACCAGTGGAGCCGCATCCGCGACGGGGGCGCCCGCGTCGTGGTGGGGACGCGTTCGGCGGTGTTCGCGCCGCTGGCCGATCCGGGGCTGGTGATCATCGACGAGGAGCAGGACGGCTCCTACAAGCAGGACGAATCCCCCTGTTACCACGCCCGCGAGGTGGCCTGGCACCGCATGCGCCAGTCGGGGGGTGTGCTCGTGATGGGATCGGCCACGCCCTCGATCGAGACCTACCACCTGGCGGTCCGCGAGCGGAAGGCGGCCTACTTTCACATCCCCGAAAGGATCGAGGCGCGGCCGATGCCGCGGGTGACGGTCGTCGACATGGCCGAGGAGTTCCGGCGCGCGGGGAGGAACGTCGTGATTTCGCGCCCGCTCGCCGGGGAGCTCGAAGGGTGCATGGAGCGGGGGGAACAGGCGATCGTGCTCCTGAACCGGCGCGGGTTCGCCCGGTCGCTCCTCTGCCGCAGCTGCGGCCACGTCTATGTCTGCCCCGACTGCAGCATCAGCATGACCTACCACCGGCAGGAGAACCGGCTGGCCTGCCACTACTGCGGGATCGAGAAGGAGGTCCCGTCGCTGTGCGCCAACTGCGGGGGCGCCTACATCCACTACGCGGGGGTGGGGACCGAGCAGCTGGAATCGCTGCTCGCGGAGCTTTTGCCCGGCGCCCGCATCGCGCGCCTCGACCGCGATACCACGAGGCGGCGGGGCGTGCTCCGGTCGACCCTGGTCGCCTTCTCCGAACGCCGCATCGACCTGCTGGTGGGCACCCAGATGCTGGCCAAGGGGCACGATTTCCCGGACGTGACCCTGGTGGGGGTGGTGGCCGCCGACGCGGGGCTGCAGTTTCCAGACTTCCGATCGGCCGAACGCACCTTCCAGCTGCTGACCCAGGTCGCGGGCCGGGCCGGGCGGGGGGCGGCGCCGGGGCGCGTGATCCTCCAGTCCTACTACCCCGACCACTACGCGCTCGAGTTCGCGCGCGATCAGGATTACGCCGCGTTCTACGCGCGGGAGATCGAGTTCCGGCGCCTGATGGGGTACCCCCCCTTCCGCAACCTGGTGCAGATCCTGGTCAGCGACCCCGATTACGACCGGGCGATGCGGGCGGCCGAAACGATCGCCGCCTCCCTCAAGCGGCACGGGACGGCGCTCGGGGGGGATGAAAAGCCGCGGGTGCTGGGGCCTGCCGCGGCCCCGATCGAGAAGCTGCGGGGCCGCTACCGGGTGCAGATCCTGCTCAAGGGCGGGCCGGGCGGGGGCGGGACGGGGCTGCTGCGCGCCTGTTTCGAGGAACTGGCCTCCGGCCGGGGGCAGGCGGAAAAGATCCACGTGGATGTCGACCCGCTGTCGCTTCTTTGACCCGGGTCCAGAGGGGGAGGGGGACATGTCAAAGCGCGGGAACCGGAAACAACCCGGGCCTGCCGAAGGCGGGCGCGGCGGAGGCCGAAGGAGCCTCAGGCGGGCGCTCGCGATCACGGGGACCTGGTTTCTGATCGAACTGGCGGGCGCCCTCTACTCCAACAGCCTGGCCCTGCTGGCCGACGCCGCGCACATGCTGACCGATCTTGCGGCGCTCGGGCTCAGCCTGTTCGCGCTCGGGGTTTCCCTGCGGCCCGCGACCCCTCAGAAAACCTACGGATACCTCCGGGCGGAGATCCTGGCCGCGCTGGCCAACGGCATCTTTCTCGCCCTGATGGCCCTGTACATCTTCTACGAAGCCTACGGGCGCCTGGTCACGCCCCCGGAGGTCCGGACGGTGCCCATGATCGTGGTGGCCTCCACCGGGCTCGGGGCCAACCTGGTCACCGCCGCGATCCTTTTCCGAAGCCGGCATGAAAGCCTCAATCTGCGCGGGGCCTTTCTTCACGTGATCGGCGATACGCTGGGATCCCTGGGGGCCGTCGTCGCGGGGGTCCTGATGCTCGCCCTGGGCTGGACGCGGGCGGATGCGGCCGTCAGCGTCCTGGTGGGCGCCCTGGTGCTGGCCGGCGCCTGGCGGCTGGTGTCGGAAAGCGTCGATGTGCTCCTCGAGGGGGTCCCGCGCCATCTCGACGTCGCCCGGATCGACGAGGACCTCCGGGCGATCCCGGGGGTGGCGTCGGTCCACGACCTGCACGTGTGGTCGATAGCCTCGGGGACCACGGCGATGAGCTGCCACATCGTCGTCGGGCCGGACGCGGACGGCGGGGGAGCGCTCGAGGAGGCCAGCCGCGTGGTGCGGGAAAAATACGGGATCGAGCACACCACGATTCAGGTGGAACCCGCGGGATGTCCCAACGGGGCCTGCGGGGGCTGATCATTCCCCGGCGGGAGGCGGCGCGGGAGGCAGGGGCGCGCCCACCGGGCGCTTCTCCAGCAGCGCGACCCCCACGGCGCCCCCCAGCATGGCGAAGAGGCAGTAGAGCACCAGGGAGACGGCCAGGCCGGAGACGAGGAGCAGCGCGGGGAAGTTCCCGCTCGAGGTCAGCGCTTCCAGCATCTCGAGGGTCTCGGGGGGGACGTCGGGCATTCCGGCGAGAGTTTCGCGCATCCGCTCGGCGATGCGGGCGGTGGCGTCCCCGGTCAGGAAATGCAGGGGGATGGAAAAGAGGGCGTAAACGGCCGTGCCGACCGCCCCGGTCAAGGCGCCGAGGAGGGCGCCGCGGCCCAGGGTGACGGCGGCGGCGGAATGCTTCACGTACAGGTGGGCTGCGAGCCCCCCTCCCAGGATCGCCCAGGCGCAGCAGAAGCAGTTGAGGGCGCCGATGACGGGGAGGGCCGACAGGACCCCCAGCAGCACGCCGCCGCCGAGCGCCGGCTTCCACATCGTTTCCGTATTCATGAACGTTCTCCCTCGAGGGTGCCATGACGGCGGGCGCCGGACGGGCGCCGCCGCACAAGTTCCGCGAGCGCCCGCACCAGCAGTGGCGATATCATATATCCTAAAAACATCCCGGAGAAGGCGCGGCTCCAGGCCGACCCGGACCACAGTCCCGAGCGGGCGAGCGCGAAGTCGATCAGCGCGGGGAGCGCCGCCGCCAGCAGCCACCACCGGCGCCCCCGCAGGCTCCCGGGGAAGCGGAGGGGGGCGAGCAGGGAGCCCGCAAAAAGGCCCAGGTAGATCCCGGAGCAGCGGTGGCACACGGCCAGGGGGAGTCCGGCAAGGGCGAAGGAGCGCTCGGGCGACTGGTGGCAGAAAAAGGAAAATCCCAGGTAAACAGGGAGGGCGTCGGCCCGACCGTGGGCCAGCGCGAGGGGCGCGGCCAGGGTGAGAACGCAGACGACGCCCCAGGAAAGGGCGAGCAGGATGCGGGCGGTGGCGTACCCCGGTTTCATGATGGACTCCGCGGGCCATTATACCTGAAAGGACCGGCGGCGGGTTCGCGGATATTCCAGACGCAATTTTTTATAAATGAAACTAAAATTCATAGTCGTATAGGTCATTCTGAATTCTTAAACCAATTTCGATGTCCAAAGTGTCCTTCGCACCGGTGAAGGCGCCATTGCCCCGCTGGCCGCCGGGAGAAGCCCGTAAACTCCGCGAAGTCCCAGATTTTGTGATTTTGTGAAATGGCGGCACTGTATCTTGTGGAAATATCCAAAATTTTCTTGACAAGCTTTTGCTATTCCCTTATACCAAGGTCGAAAGGTCGGGCGTAATGCGAGTAGGCTTAACATTTAACCTGAAACAGGACACCGGGGGAGAACCCCAGGAACCTCCGGGCGGGAGCCCCTCCGGGGACCCCTGGCCGAGCGCCGGGGAGAGCTCCGGCGGGAGCGCCGGGGAGAGCTCCGGCGGGAGGGGGGATCGGGTCGACGCCCAGGCCGAATGGGACGCCCCCGAAACCATCGCCGCCGTCCGGGCGGCCCTCGAGGAGCGGCACGAGGTGGTGGCCATCGACGCCGGCGGGGACCCCTGGGGGGAGCTGGTCCGGACCCGCCCCGATATCGTCTTCAACATGGCCGAGGGGGCGGCGGGCCCCTGCCGGGAGGGGTTCATCCCCGCGATCCTGGAGCACCTCGGGATACCCTACACGGCCAGCGATCCTCTCACCCTCAACACCTGTCTCGACAAATCCCGCACCAAGGAAATCCTGGCCTACCACGGGCTCCCCGTTTCGCCCTTTTACGTGGCGGACGCCCGCGACTTCGATTCCAACGGGCTGCGCTACCCGCTGATGGTCAAGCCGCTCCACGAAGGATCGAGCATCGGCATCCGGAACGACTCGCTGGTGCGTTCGCGCGCGGAGATGCGCGAGCGGGTCCACTGGCTGCTCGACACCTACCGGGAACCCGCGCTGGTGGAGGAGTTCCTCCCCGGGCGGGAATTCACCGCCTCCATCCTGGGGAACGGCGACGAGGCCCGGGTGCTGCCGCTCGTGGAAATTCTCTTCGACTCGCTCCCCGGGGGGGTCAACCCGATCTACTCCTACGAGGCGAAGTGGATTTGGGATCAAAGTTCGAATCCTCTGCAGATCTTCGAGTGCCCCGCCCGCATCGACGCGGGACTCCGGGCCGAGATCGAAAGCGCCTGTCTGCGCTCCTACCGCGTCCTGCGCTGCCGCGACTGGTGCCGCATCGACGTGCGGCTGGACGCCGCCGGGACTCCCCACATCCTCGAGGTCAACCCGCTTCCGGGTGTCCTTCCCCGGCCGGAAGACAACTCCTGTTTCCCCAAATCGGCGCGGGCGGCCGGCATGAGCTACAGTCGCCTGATCAACGAGGTGCTCGACATCGCGTGCAAACGCTGCGGGTTGACATGATGGAAAGCTGTGATTGCGTCGTGATCTACAACTCGGCCGCGACGGCGGAAAGGGCGGGAAGCCGGGAGAAGATCTATCCCGCCACCACCGCGCGCGAGGATGTGGGGGCGGTCGCGGACAGCCTGGCGGGCGGTGGGTACCGCCCGGAGGTGATCGCGGTGGAGCGCGTCACCGCCGAACTGGTCCGGCGGCTGCTCGGGCTGGCGCCGAGGTTCGCCTTCAACCTGTGCGAGGAGATCGACGGGGACGGCAGGATGGAGATGGCCTTCGCCGGGCTGCTGGAACTGCTCGGGATCCCCTTTACGGGCTCCGACTCCTTCGCCCTGGGGCTCGCCCTGGACAAGTTCCGCGTCAAGCAGGTCCTGGGTGCCGAGGGGATCCCCGTCCCCCGGGGATTCCTTTGCCGTCCCGGGGAGGAGCCCGAAATCCCCGACGACATGAAATTCCCCGTGATCGTCAAACCCGGGCGCGAGGACGCGAGCCTCGGCGTCAACGGGGATTCCGTGTGTTGGGCCGAGGCCGAGGTCGTGCGGCAGGTGCGCTACATCCACGGCGTCTACCGCCAGGAGGCCCTCGTGGAGGAGTTTCTCCGGGGGCGCGAGTTCAACGTGTCGGTGATAGGGGAGGAGGCGTCGGAGGTGCTGGCGATCTCGGAGATCGACTTCACCCGTCTGCCCGCGGAGGAGCCCAGAATCGTCGGTTACCGCGCCAAGTGGGATGAAACGAGCCCCCAGTTCGGCGCGACCACGCCCATCTGTCCCGCCGATGTTCCGGGGGGAATGAAGGAACGGATCGACTCCCTCGCCGTCGCGAGCTGCCGCGCGGTCGGTTGCCGGGATTACGCGCGCGTGGACATGCGCACCGACGGCACGGGCGCGGTGTACGTGCTCGAGGTCAATCCGAATCCCGACCTCTCCCCCGGAGCGGGTTTTGCCAGGGCCGCGCGCGCGGCCGGCTTCTCCTATGCGGACATCATCCTCGGCATCGGTGAAAGCGCCATCGCGCGCGGCGACCGGCTCGAGCCGGCCACCTATGCATTCTGACGAGCGGCCCGCGGCGCGGGTCAGGCCGATGACGAAGGGGGACCGCCGGGAGGTGGCCGGGCTGATCGACGGGGTCGAAAACTTCAACCCGGCCGAGAAGGAGTGCGCCCTGGAACTGGTCGACATTTACCTCGAGGACCCCGAACAGACCGATTACGCGTTCGCGGTGGCGTCCGGGGAGACGCCCGGGATCCAGGCCTACACCTGCTGGGGGCCGGTGCCGCTGACGCGGGGGACCTTCGATCTCTACTGGATCGCCACGCGGAGGGAAGCGCGGGGACTCGGGTTCGGCCGCGCGCTCGTCGGCCACGTGGAACGCGCCATCGCATCGTCCGGGGGGCGGCTGCTGGTGGCGGAGACTTCGGCAAAATCGTCGTACCGCAACACCATCGAATTCTATCGATGCCTTGGATTCGAGGAAGCATCGCACATAGCGGATTTCTACGATGTCGGGGATGACCGGCTGATTTTCGTCAAGCGGATTTCCTGACAGGGAGAAGAGCTCACTCATGGAACGGATGGAACAGTGGACGATTGACCTGCGAAACAGCGTCACTGGCGGTGGGACCCTCGCCAGGGATTTCGGTGCGGATGCGGAGGAGATCGACGCCGTTTGCCGGGACTATCCGATGCGCATCCCGCGCTACTACTACAACCTGATCGGGGAGAAGGGGGACCCGATCTGGACGCAGTCGGTTCCGTCGGTGCGCGAGCTGATGGACCCGTGCGCCCCGGAAGACCCGCTTCACGAGGAGGAGGACAGCCCCGTCCCGCGCCTGACCCACCGGTACCCCGATCGCGTGCTGCTGCTGATCACCGACCGGTGCCCCATGTACTGCCGCTTCTGCACGCGAAAACGGATGGTGGGGCGCACCAGCACCATCACCGAGAAGACCATCGCGATGGGCATCGACTACATCCGGAGCCACCGCGAGATCCGCGACATCCTCCTTTCGGGGGGCGATCCGCTGATGGTGAACGACCGCAGGCTGGAGCAGATCATCTCGCGGCTGCGGGCCATCCCGCACGTCGAGATCATCCGCATCGGCACGCGCTTCCCCTGCGTGCTGCCCAGCCGGATCACCGACGCGCTCTGCGACATGCTGAAGAAATACCACCCCATCTTCATCAACACCCACTTCAACCATCCGAGGGAGATCACGCCGCAGGCCAGGGAGGCGTGCGAGCGCCTGGCCAACGCCGGGATCCCCGTGGGCTGTCAGACCGTGCTGCTGAAGGGGGTCAACGACGACCCCCTGGTGCTCAAGGAACTCATGCACAAGCTGCTCTTGATGCGGGTGCGCCCCTACTATCTCTACCAGGCCGACCTCACCCGCGGCACCAACCATTTCCGGACCCGCGTCGAGAAGGGGCTGGAGATCATGCAGTCGCTGCGGGGCTATACCACGGGGTTCGGCGTGCCGCAGTTCGTCATCGACGCCCCGGGCGGGGGGGGGAAGATCCCCCTGATGCCCGACTACGTCGTCCGGTTCGACGAGAAGGAGATCGTCCTGCGGAATTTCGAGGGTAAGGAGTACCGTTACCCGCAGGCGGATCAGCCCTACGTCAAGGACACGCGCGACGTCGAGCTGATCAACTTCTAGGGCGGAAGCGCCCGCCGTGCCCGTCGGCGGGTTACGCGGACCTGCGGGGTCCGCCGGCCCGTCTTCCCGATCCGCGCTTGCACGGAGCGGTCCGTGTTGCTAATCTGCGATCTTCATTCCAGGACTGAATTCCGGGGGGTCGTCGAGTCACGGGGGTAGGATAATGAAGTACATCTTTGTCACGGGCGGAGTGCTTTCCTCTCTGGGGAAGGGGATCGCGAGCGCCTCCATCGGGCGGCTGCTCGAGGCGCGCGGTTTCAGGATCAATTTTCTCAAGCTGGACCCCTACATCAATGTCGATCCGGGGACCATGAGCCCCTTTCAGCACGGCGAGGTGTTCGTCACCGACGACGGCGCCGAGACCGACCTCGACCTGGGCCACTACGAGCGTTTCACCGGGGTGCGCCTGACGCGGGAGAACAACTCCACCACGGGGAAGATCTACCAGACGGTGATCGAGAAGGAGCGCAGGGGGGAGTACCTCGGCAAGACCGTGCAGGTGATCCCCCACATCACCAACGAGATCAAGGCCGTCATCCGCCGGGTCGCCCGGGACGTCGATGTCGCCATCGTGGAGATCGGCGGGACGGTGGGGGACATCGAAAGCCTCCCCTTCCTGGAATCGATCCGGCAGATGCGCAACGAGGACGGCCGGGAAAACTCCCTCTTCATCCATCTCACCCTGGTCCCCTGGATGGGCGCCTCCGGGGAGCTGAAGACCAAGCCCACGCAGCACAGCGTCAAGGAGCTGCGCGGGATCGGCATCCAGCCCGACATCCTGCTCTGCCGCACCAGCCAGCTCCTGCCCAGGGACGTGAAGGCCAAGATCGCCCTCTTCTGCAACGTTTCGGAACGGGACGTCATCACGGCCGTCGACGTCAAGAACGTCTACGAGGTGCCGCTGGGGCTGCATGACGAGGGCCTGGACGAGGCCATCATCAGCTACCTGCGCCTCCCCCCCAACGAGCCCCGGCTCGCGGACTGGAAGGCGGTGCTCAAACTCGATGCCTCCCCCAGGGACGGGGTCAGGATCGGCATCGTCGGCAAATACGTGGAGTTCGAGGATTCCTACAAGAGCCTGAACGAGGCGCTCTATCACGGGGGCCTGGCCAACCGGCTCCGGGTCGAGCTCTGCTGGGTGGACGCCGAGCAGCTCGAGGAGGGGACCCTCGACCGGCAGCTCGCGCCCTACGACGGCATCCTGGTGCCGGGGGGGTTCGGCAAGCGCGGCATCGACGGCATGCTGCTCGCCGCCCGCTACGCGCGCACGCGCAAGGTGCCCTATTTCGGCATCTGCCTCGGCATGGAGTGCGCCGTGATCGAATACGCGCGCAGCGTCTGCAACCTCGAGGCCGACAGCTCGGAATTCGACCCGTCGGCCCCCCACCGGGTGTTCTACCTGCTGCCCGAACTGCTCGGGAGCGACATCATGGGGGGCAACATGAGGCTGGGGGCCTACCCCTGCGTGCTCGACGAGGATTCGCTCGCCTTCCGGGTCTACGGCAGGAAGGACATTTCCGAGCGGCACCGGCATCGCTACGAGTTCAACCGGGAATACGAACAGGCCATCACGGGCCGGGGGATGCGGTTTTCGGGGAACTCGCCGGACGGGAACTTCGTGGAGATCGCCGAAATTCCCGGACACCCCTGGTTTCTGGGCTGCCAGTTCCACCCCGAGTTCAAGTCCCGGCCGCTCGAGCCGCACCCGCTCTTCGCAAGCTTCATCGAGGCATCCTACCGGAACGGGCTGAGGGTCCGGGCGGAGGCCGCGGACGGCGGCGCCGTCCGGGACACCCCGCCCCAATAGGCGTCGGAGGTCGTCGGGAACATGGTACAGGTCAAGGCCGGTCGCCTGAGACTGGGAAAGGGCCCCTTCTTCATCGCGGGCCCCTGCGTGATCGAGAGCGAGAGCCACTGCCTGCGGATGGCCGAGCGGCTCGCCGGGTACGGGTCGCGGCTGGGGGTTCCCATCCTCTTCAAGGCCTCCTACGACAAGGCCAACCGGACGTCGGTCCGTTCCTACCGCGGACCGGGGCTGGAGGAGGGGCTGCGCATCCTCGAGCGGGCGCGGGCCGCCAGCGGCCTTCCCATCCTGAGCGACGTGCACGAAACGGCGCAGGTGGCGGCGGCGGCCGAGGTGCTCGACGTGCTCCAGATCCCGGCTTTCCTCTGCCGGCAGACCGACCTCATCCGCGCCGCCGCGGCGAGCGGCCGCTGCGTGAACCTGAAGAAGGGGCAGTTCCTCTCGCCGGCCGAAATGGGCAAGGTGCTCGAAAAGGCGAGGGAGGGGGGGAACCGGAACATCCTGCTCACCGAGCGCGGGACCACCTTCGGCTACCACAACCTCGTGGTCGATTTCCGCTCCTTCGTCGTCATGCGCTCCTTCGGCCAGCCGGTGGTTTTCGACGTGACCCACAGCGTACAGGCGCCGGGGGGGCAGGGGGATCGCTCCGGGGGGGACTCCCGCTTCGTGCCGGCGCTGGCGCGGGCGGGGGCCGCCATCGGGGTGGACGGCTTTTTCCTCGAGGTGCACGACGACCCCGCCCGGGCCCTCTCGGACGGCCCCAACAGCCTGAAGCTCTCCGAGTTTCCCCGCCTGGTGCGGGAGATCCTCGCCATCCGCGGCGCCCTGGGGGAGCGGTCATGAGCGCGGAAAAGACCCATCCCTCCATCGCGACGGCGGCCAGGGTGCTCGGGGCGGAGGCCGACGCGATCCGCGCCCTCGTGCAGCGCCTGGGGGAGCCCTTCCTCGAAGCGGTCGAATTGGCCGCCCGCTGCACCGGGAAGATCGCCGTGACCGGGCTCGGGAAATCGGGCCTGATCTGCAAGAAGATCGCGGCCACCCTCTCCAGCACCGGGTCACCCGCCATTTTCCTGCACGCGGCCGACGCCCTGCACGGGGACTGCGGGTTGCTCGCGCCCAACGACCTTGTGCTGGCCGTGTCCAAGAGCGGCGAAACGGGCGAAATCCTCGAACTGCTCAACGTGGCGAAGCGGCTGGGGCTCGCCGTGGTGGCCATGGCGGGGGACGGCAACTCGACGCTGGCGCGCCACGCCGACGTCTTCATCGATGTCGGGGTGGACGGGGAGGCCTGCCCCTTCGGCCTGGCGCCGACGACGAGCACGGCTGCCGCCCTGGCCATGGGAGACGCACTGGCGTTGGCGCTGATGGAACGCAAGGGTTTCGGGCGGGAGGATTTCGCCGGCGTCCACCCGGCCGGGACCCTGGGGAAGAAGCTCCTGCGCGTCGGCGACCTGATGCACCGCGGTGAGGAGATCCCCCGGGTGGGGGCCGACACGCCGATGGCCGACGTCATCTACGAGATGTCGCGCAAGGGGCTCGGGATGACGACGGTTGCGGACGCCGACGGGCATCTGCTGGGCGTCATCAGCGACGGCGACCTGAGGCGGCTCCTCGAGAAAACCCCCGACCCGCTCGGGCGGAGGGCGGGAGAAGTGATGACGCGGAGCCCGAAGACCATCGGGGAAGGGGAACTCGCCACCGCCGCCCTGGCCCGGATGGAGGAGCTGAAGATCACGAGCCTGGGGGTCGTCGATCCCGGCGGCCGCCTCCGCGGGGTCATCCACGTACACGACCTGTGGCGGACGGAGATGTTCTGAACCGCCCCTGCCCACCGCCATGGTCGCCAAACCCCCTCCGGCCGGGTATAATGGACGCAGGGACGTTTTCTACGGGGGGAGGGCTTTCATGACGGACGAGACATGGGCCCGGATACGGGGCCTGCTGGCGGGTACGCAACCGGACTCCATAGAGGAAGGACTGGGGCTGCTCGAGGCGGAAATCGACCGGATCGGTCCGGACGAGGCGGAGGCGTTGCTGGAGATCGTCTCTCCCCTCTTTTACATCGACACCCTCGATCACCCCGAACTCGTTCCCGCCCTCGACCGCGCGCTCTCGCTCACGGCGCGCCTGGGCGACCGGCTGATCCCGCTGCTGGTGAAAAGACTGGATGCCGCCGACATGAAGGCCCAGTGGGCCATAGCCCACGCGCTGGGGCGCGTCGGCCCCCCGGCCGTTCCTCCCTTGATCAAGGCTTACGAATCGGCCACCGACACGATGATGCACGCCTTCATCCTCTACGCTCTCGGCAAGACCCGTTCGGAGGAAGTGGTGCGGGCCGTGCCCCTGGCCCTGGAGGCGGCCGCCTCCCCCAACATCGAGCTGCGCGACACGGCCACGCGGGCGCTGGGAAAGTTCGCCGAGTCGATCCCCCCGGGGCGGCTGCCGGCCGAATTGAGGCGCAGGTGCCTCGAACGGCTCCAGGAGAATCTCGCGGACGAGGAGCCCTCCGTGCGCGCCAAGGCGGTCCGGAGCATGGGGAAGCTCGCGCGCCACGGGCATTTGACGGAGGGGGAGCGCGGCACGCTCCGCGTCATCTGCCGCAACCTTACCGGCGAGGACGTCTCCGGCGAATGGGACCGGGCCTACATCGTGCGCAAGGAGGCGGCGGAAGCCCTCGGCTGGCTCGAGCCCCGGTAGCGGTCCCCCCGCCGCGGGAGGTTCCGGGGAAGAGGGGGCGCAATTTTACTTGCACAAAGCCGCGCGCCCGGGTACATTTAGCGTCAGTAAAAGCGGGAGTAATTCAGCGGTAGAATGCCAGCTTCCCAAGCTGGACGTCGCCGGTTCGATCCCGGTCTCCCGCTCCAGACAAACCCCCTGATTTAACTCCACTTACGGTAAATCCGACCACGGCCGCCATGGGGGAGGATTGTCCGTTTTCAGCCTTGTTGCAGCCCTGGCAACTTCGGGGATTCTGGCGGTCACGCGGAAATGGTGGTAGTTTTGGCTTAGCCGTTCGTTCCTTCATGCAGGAATCCGTTGTCGGGAACCGCTGGCGCCCGGTACCCTATGGCGGTTTGGCTCCAGGCGGTTACCTGTTCTGTCTGTGGCGTCAATGCTCACGGCACCGGGGAGGGGATATGGAACAGGATCGGACCAGACCGGAGGGGATCGGGCCGGGGTATCAGTACGACACCAAATATTACCGCGACCGTCGGCCCCCTCCGTGCGCGTGGGCCGGGCCGACGCCGCCGTTCAAGCGCTATGCCGACCCTGTCGCCCGGGTCGCGCTGCCCCGGCCGGTGACAACGGGGGGCGCGGGGCTGTGGGAAACCATCACGGCGCGGCGGTCGCAGCGCGTGTACGCCGCGGAGAGTCTCAGCCTCGCGGACCTGTCGCAGCTGTTATGGGCGATCCAGGGGATCACGGGGGAGCGGGACGGTTTCCGCTTCCGCGCGGCGGGATCCGCCGGAGCCCTCTACCCGAACGAGACCTACCTGGTCATCAACGACGTCGCGGGGGTGACGCCGGGCATCGCGCATTACGACGTGCGCGATCATGCGCTCGCGCTGATCCGCGCGGGTGGCATGGGTCGATTATGCGCCGAGGCGTGCTTGGGGCAGAGCTTCTGCGCGACGGCGCCGGTGGTGTTCGCGTGGGGCGCGGTGGTTCAGCGCAGCGCGCAGAAATACGGCGACCGCTGCTACCGCTACCTGTACCTCGACGCGGGGCACCTGGGCGGGCAGCTGCAGCTCGCGGCCGTGGCGCTGGGGTTGGGCAGCGTCAATGTCGGCGCCTTCCTCGACGACGAGGTCAACAGCCTCTTCGGCCTGGACGGTGTGGCGGAAACCATCCTCTACCTGACGGCAGTCGGAAAAACCGATGGGAACGACCGGTAAACGGGGCGGAGCGCGGTGATGACACGACAGCGAGGAGGAAGATTCGGAAAGGGGGTCGCTGCCGCGGTCGCGGCGATCTACGTGCTGCCGCTCGCGATGGCCGTCGCGTTGTGGTACGCCGACGGGACGCAACCGGCCGATTGGCGCACCGCGAGGCGTGACAGCGCGGGGATCGCGCCGCCCGCCGCCGCCACGCCGGAGGCCGTTATCCAGGTCTATGCCGCGCCCGCGGTCCGGTGGCGGGGGGCTTTCGGGGTGCATACCTGGATCGCCGCAAAAGCACAGGGCGCGCCGGAGTATACGCGCTTCGATGTCATGGGGTTCGGGGTCGCCCGCGGCCGGAGCGCGGTGCGTGTCCGGACCGGCGTGCCCGATGGCTACTGGTACGGGGCCGAACCGGAGCTGATCAGGGAGGTGCGCGGCGGAGAGGAGGTCGATCGTCTCATCGAGCGCCTTCACGCGGCTGCGCGCGACTACCCGTACGACCGGGTCTATCGCCTCTGGCCGGGACCGAACAGCAACACCTTCATCGCCGCTCTCGGCCGCAGCGTGCCTGAGCTTTCCATCGACCTGCCGCCGACGGCGGTCGGCAAGGACTATCTTCCCGGGGGCAGAATGGTGGGCCGTCCGGCGAGCGGGTCGGGCTTCCAGTTCTCGCTGTTCGGCGTGTTCGGGCTGATCCTGTCGCCGCAGGAAGGAATCGAGCTCAACCTCATCGGCCTCTGCGCCGGCATGGATTTCCATCCGCCCGCGTTGAAACTCCCCGGCCTGGGCCGCATCGGTTTTGCCGATAAGATCGAGGGGAAGAGAACGGTTCACGGGGCGGTTCGCCCGATGCCGTCCGCCGGTGGAGTGGATCTGTCGCCCCCCTGACTTCTTGCGGCCTCGAGGCGCCCGGCGGCGAACTGCAACGTCCTGTCCGAGAGGGGGGGCGTGGCCGACGGGTGGGAGGCGACATCGGTTCCCAGGTGGTTTGCCAGTTCCATGGTTGCCGGAAGATCCCAGCCCAGGGCCGTTCCCAGGAGGATGCCCGCCGCGCAGGCGTCCCCGGCTCCCACGGGATGCAGCACTTCCGCGGGGGGCACGGGCGTGCGCAGATCCAATTCCCCCTGCCGGCCGAGGGCCACGGTTCCCTCGGCCCCCCGCGTGACCACGACGGTCCGCGCGGGGAAGTGCGTGAGGAGCGATTCCATCCCGCGCCGGATCCCCTCGACGGAGCGGTCGGCGGGGGAGGGGATCCCCACGAGGTCCAGGAGCACGAAGAGCTCGGACTGGTTGGTCTTGAGGATCGTGGCGGTACGGCAGCCGAACTCCACGATTTCGGGGGAATATCCGGCCTCGGCGGTCAGCGTGTTGCGCCTCAGGTTGACGTCGTAGAGGCGGATCGCCTGCGGGGCGTTTTGCAGGAACCTTCGTATCGTGTCGCGGGATACGGGGGAGCGTTGCGCCAGGCTGCCGAAGCATACGGCATCGCAGCGACCGGCCAGCTCCGCGAGTCCCGGCCGATCCGTGATGTAATCCCAGGCCGCATCGGGCTCGATCTGGTATCCCGGCTCCCCGCCGCTCATGAAGACGCTCACCCTCCCCGTCGGGTGACCGGGATCCCTCCCGACATAGCGGCCCGACATCCCCAGCCGGAACAGAAAATCGACGATCCCCTTTCCCCTGCGATCGGAGTGGACGCAGCTGACCAGCACCCCGTAACCGATCCCGAGCCGGTGGGCCACTTGATGCGCATGGACCGCCACATTCAGCGGGGCGCCCCCGAGGGTCTCCGTTCCATCCTCGAAGACGTCGTAGAGAGCTTCCCCGATGCCAACGAAAATCAGCGGCTTCATCGGTACACCTTACGCTGCGCTCGACCCGTCGTCATAATGTCAGATTATTTGCGCAATAAAAGTGAGCATAATATCGGCAAAAATGATTGCATATTTCTGGTTTATTTGTAAATAGATTATGAGGCAGATCCGGACCGGGGAGCTACTCAAGATAGGATGGCACCGAGCGAAAAGGTGTCGGGCAAGGCTAGGGTGAAAACCCCCGAATCCTCCCGTTTGTCCCTCTGCGGGAAAGCTGTATTGACATTTTTGGAGCTTAATTTGTAATATCAGCTTTTATCGAGGGGGACCGGTGAGCGACCATGGGGCCAGGGGAGTGAGCGGGCAGGAAAAACCGGCGGCGCGGCAGACCAAGCATCGCCAGGTTTTCGAGCATGTCCGGGCGGAGATCGAGTCGGGAAGACTCAAGGAGGGGGAACGCCTTCCGTCCGAGATGGCCATGGTGAAGCAGTTCGCCACCTCCCGCCCCACGATCGCCCGCGCATTGCGCGATCTGCAGAACCTGGGGCTGGTGGAGCGCAAGATCGGTTCCGGCACCTACGTGCGCAGAAGCCGGACTGCGGCCGATTCGTGGCGCTTCGGGTTGCTGATCCCCGGGTTGGGGGGGACCGAGATCTTCGAGCCGATCTGCGGCCAGCTAGCCTTTCTGGCCCAGCGGCAGCACCATACGCTTCTCTGGGGCGATTTCGGCGGCAGGCGGGGCGAGGCGGATCGGGAATGGATCGAACAGGTCTCGCAGAGTTACATCCGGCAGACGGTCGCGGGGGTCTTTTTCGCCCCCCTGGAATTGACCGAAGACAAGGACCGGATCAACCAATCCGTCATCGGTGCCCTGGAGGCGGCTGGGATTCCCATCGTCCTGCTGGACCGCGACAGCGTGCCTTTCCCCCAGCGGAGCCATTTCGACCTCGTCGGCATCGACAACCGGCGCGCCGGCTTTCTGATCACGGAGCATTTGATCGGGCTGGGGTGCAGGCGGATCGACTTCCTGGCCCGACCGGGCTCCGCGCCCACCGTGATGTTGCGTATCGCGGGATACCGGGAGGCCCTGCTGAACCGCGGAATCACGCCCGACCCGGGATGGGTCCACACCGGCGAGCCCGCGGACGAGCGGTCGGTCGAGCGGATGGTGGCCGGGGGAGCGAATGCCGTCATCTGCGCCAACGACCTGACCGCGGCCAATCTGATGCGCACCCTCGATCGGCTGGGCTGTCCGGTTCCCGAGCAGGTACGGGTGGCCGGGTTTGACGATGTCCGCTATGCGGAACTGCTGCGTCCCCCCCTGACCACGATCCACCAGCCCTGCGCCGATATCGGCACCATCGCCATGCAGGCGATGCTGGAGCGCATAAAAAACCCGGCGTCTCCCCCCCGCGATATTCTCGCGCAGCCGACCCTCATCGTGCGGCAGTCCTGTGGCTCGGGCCTCAGGTGACCCTCAGCGCATGCGTTTGACGTCCGCCAGCAGGTCGAGCAACCCGTTGACGATGGCGCTTTCCGCATAGCCGGGCCGGCAGCGCGACGACAGCACCTCGAAAGTCTGGGTGCCGAAGGCCGCATCGTTCGGAACATATCCGGAATTGCCGCTGCCGTTGGCCATCGACACGAAGATCGATCGGCCGACGGGCGACTCCCGCTTGAATCGCCGGGCGATCAGGCTGAAGATTTCCGCATTGGTTCCCGCGATCGCGATGTCGTCGATCATCAGCAGGCTTAGGCGCAGCTGGACGTCGGGTCCGTCCCTGTAGGCGGCCTCGACCCCCGCACGCCCCTGCCCGATCCGGTCCCGCCCGGGGAAGCTGATCATCCGCTGCGCGGCGTAGATCCCGCCGTCGGCCGACATCCGCGTCGTCTCGCGCATCACGCGCTTGACCTCCTCCCCCAGGAACTGGCCCATGGACAGGATCATCCGCTTCTGCTGGTCGAGCAGCTTCCTGACCGTGGGGTCCTGCTTGTCGAGCCCTTGCCCTCCCGGAGGCATGGCGTTGCTGATGTCCTCCCCGCGCCGGGCGAAATCCCTGATACGGATATCCCTCAGGTCGAAGGTCTGCTGAAAGTAGAGCGGGTTCTGGTCCCCCTGGGCGCCGGTGGAGAAAACCGCCACCAGCCCGTCATCGAAGGAGTCTTCGATATAGCGGGAGGCGGCGCCGGGATAATCGCCGCTGATCATGTCGGTGTTGCCGGTGACGACCGCGTGGCAGGCGTAATTGTAGTAGACCGCGATCGGCTCGCCGGCGGTCGTTTCGAACTTGATCACCGCCACGGTCTTGTCCGACGGGCCCTCGTAGTTGGGGCCTTCCCACCATTTGCGGGTCCCGCGGTCGATGATGTTGCGGTTGACGTTGATGTAGGACACGCCCGTCCCGTACCCGATGCGCGCGGGCCGGAGGTTTTCCTTGGCCGCCCTGACGGCCTCGAATATCTGATCGGCCGAGCCCGCAAAGGCGCTGTGCGTGTGCGTCGGGTTCAGGATGAGGTTCCGGGCCGGGACGCCGAGCTCCCGCTCGATTCTCTGCGACACCGTCTTCCACACCTGTTCCCCCAGCATGCCCGTATCCGCGGAAACCAGGGCGGCGCTGGTGACGCCGTTATCGACCACGATCGCCCGGGCGTAGATCCGGTCGAGAATTCCCTCGCTGTTTTTGGGCAACAGGGCGGGCGTGATGTCGACCTTTGCCGCCCCCGCCCGGAAGGAGTGCACCGGGGCTTGCGCCCGTGCGGCACAGGGGAGAAGGGCGGTCAGAAGGGTCCAAAGGAGGATTCTTGCGGTTTTCATTTTTATCTCCCGGCAATGGCGCCTGCTCCCCGTTCAGAGCGAGGCTTCGGCGTCGTATTCGCTTGCATCCAGCGCAGCCAGGCGTTGGCGCGCCGGATCGTAGATCCAGTTGAGCAGGAGCCCGGCAAAGAGGAGGGCGGCAAAGACCGTTGCCAGGACGAAGCCGTACCTGGCGTGACCGAAAAGGTCGCTCAAGCCGCCCATGGCGAGGGGCCCGACGGCGGCCGCCGTGCAGGTGAAAAACAGGATGACGCCGGCCACGGTGCCGTGCTCCGTCTTCGGAAAGCAGCTGATGCCCTTGGAATTGAGAGTCGGATAGATCATGGACATGAAGAGGCCCGACAGCGGAAGGAGCCAGACGGCACAGGACAGGCCTCCCGCGACGGAACCGGCGAAGCAGAGGAGGATGGCCAGGCTGAAGAGGGCCATGACGGAGGTCCACGGGTAGCGCGCGAGGATCCACGCTCCCAGGAAACGGCCGAGGGCGCGCAGGATGAAGAAGACGGAGGTGGCGTAGGCGGCCAGGAGGGCGAAGGATCCCGAATAACCCTCCAGGAGGGTGGGCATCCAGACATAGACGGCGCATTCCGCCGCGACGTAGAGGAAGATGCCGAGCGAAAACCCCAGGGCATAGGGGTCTTTCATCATGCGCAGGGTGCGCCTGAAGTCGATCGGTTCCTCCACGGACCTCACCGTCTTCGGATAGCGTACCATGGAAGCGGTCACGATCAGCAGGACGCAGACGGTCCCCGCGATCAGGTAGAGCCACTTCCAGGAAAACCCTGTCGCGAGGAGTCTGGCCACGACGGCCGGGCCGATGATGGCACCCACCCCGAAGAATCCCTCGACCGTGTTCATGGTGGCGGTATGTTCCGCGGTGGAGCGCGAGATGTCGCCGACGAGGGCCAGCGCCCCGGTCTTGAAGATCCCGATGGCCGCGCCGGAGATGACGAGCAGCAGCAGGAAGAAGAAAAAGGCGTTCCCCACCGCAAAGAGGTACGAGTTGAGCGCGAAAAGCACCAGGCCGAGAACGATGGTCCTTTTGCGGCCCAGCTTGTCGGCCAGGTAGCCCAGGAATATGGCGGCCATTGCAATCGCCAGCATGGGAGCATAGTGAAAGGCCCCGGCGGCGACCATGCTCAAACGGAATTCCCTGATGACTTCCGGGATGATGACGCCGACGGAATCCGTGGTCATGGCGAACATCAGGAACATCAGATAGGTGAGCCACTTGATGGCCCTCAAATGATGCCCGGGCGCGGCCTCTCTGCTCATCGGTGCTCCTCCTGCAAAAACCCGGACGCCCCGGGCCCCGTGGCGTCACATGAAAACCGCCTCCGCCGCCGTCCCGGCCAGGTCCGTGCCCGTGATGGAGGCGCACGGGCCGGACAGATCCACGTGGAGTCTGACCCAATGTTCCTGCAGCTTCCACCGAAGCTCGATCAGGCTATCGGCCGGAGCTTCGACCCGGAACTCGCCGGCGAATGCGGGGTGGTTGTTCCGGAGTCGGATCAGCTGCAGCTGTTTTTGTACCACGGGGCGCCGGAGCGCGGCGGCGATTTCGGCGGCGGTGTAAAAATGACGGTTGATGTCGCGCCCGACCGCCGTCCGGGCGAGGAGTTCCATGTCGTTGGTCCCCCCCAGCAGGCCGACGTAATAGACCTGGGGGATTCCGGGCGCGAAAAGCTGGAGGGCGCGGGCGATCAGGTAATCGGTTTCCCGGCCTCCCAGGGCGTCCAGGAAGGTGCAGTTGACCTGGTAGAGATCCAGGTTGCTGGCGGCCGCCCCGGTCGCCCGCCGGCTCTGGCCCCGGCTTCTCCTGTGGATGGTTTCCACGAGGTCATCGATCTCCCGCGGCGACAGCAGGCCGGGACTCCCGTCGGCGTCGGCGCCCGCATCGATCACCCCGATGCCGTCGTGGGTGTCGAGGACCGTGACGGCGTTGCGGGGACTGATGGACAGCCAGCGCGCCAGCGGACGCGCGTCGCGGCTGAAGAGCGCATGAAGCACCAGCGGCGGCAGCGCGAAGTCGTAGACCCGATCGACCCGGCGGGCGATTTCGATCTGCTTCCGGTAATGGCTGTGGATCTCCACCAGGACCTCGATCCCCCGGGTACGCGCCTTGGAGGTCAGCCCGGCGATGTATTCGAAGGTTTCCGGGATCATGAAACAGCTCGTTCCCGGCTTTTTGATCGCGTAGCCGACGGCGTCGAGACGCATCATCCTGATGCCCGAGGCCTCGAACCTGCGGAGGATCGCATCCAGGTAGGCTTCGGCCCGGGGGTGACGGACATCGATGTCCACCTGCTCCGGGTTGAAGGTGGTCCACAAGAGTCTCCTCTCGCCCGACCGCAGCGTCACGGGGGTGAAGGGAAGGGTGGGCCTCGGCCGGTAGATGCCGAGAATATCCGATTCCAGGGCGCCCTGCGGGAAGACGCGGCCGAAGGTGAGAAACATGTCCGCGTATTCCGAGGCCGGGCCGTTCCGGGAAAAGTCGAGGAACTGCGGGGACGACGAGGAAACGTGGTTCACGATGAGGTCCGCGACGAGTTCCATCGTTCCGCCCAGGGCCCGCACGTCATCCCACGTACCCAGGCGCGGGTCCACCTCCGTGTGGTCGATCGGGTCGAACCCCGCGTCGGCGCCGTCGATGGGGGTGTAAAACGGGAGGAGGTGGGCTCCACCGAACAGGCCGGCCAGTTCACCCTGCAGCAGGCGGTGGAGTTCGCGAAAACCCCCGCCCGACAGGCGGTCGACATAGGCGATGAGCTGGACCTGATTCTTCATGATCGCTCTCTCGGGTGAGCCATGGCGCTCCCGGAAATTCGGAACGCTTCCGGAATAATGCCGCCGCGGTGCGGGAACATTCCCATCCTGGACCTGCGGGCCCATCAATAGCAGCATGTTTTCCCATATGTCAATACTTATTTAATGAAATGGATAGCCAACTTGATTGGGGCCGCCGTGCAAAAGGCATTACATATAATATTAAACAGTCATATAAACACGTTGACATAAAATTGCCTTTTGAAATAGCATGGCCGAAAAAAGGGTGGCATGGGGCCCGTGCACTGCCTGCGCCCGCCCGCCATCCAGGGGGGCGCAGTGACAAACATAATCAGAACCATCCCTGAACCGAACCGGACGGTGGGCGTGGTGCGTGAATGTGACGTCGTCGTGGTCGGCGGCGGTCCGGGGGGGGTCGGCGCCGCTGTCAGCGCGGCCCGTAACGGCGCGGATACGGTCCTCGTGGAGCGCTACGGATGCCTTGGGGGGATGGGTACCGGCGGGCTGGTGACCATCATCCCCTGTCTGTCCGATTTCGACGGCACCCTGCAGATCGGCGGGATCAACCAGGAGTGGATCGAGCGCCTCACCCTCCGGGAAGCGGAGACGCATCCGCCCAGGGAAACCTGGGGGTCGACCGACAGGCGATTGCTCGCCTACTGGAACGACCGGTCCTTTTTCACCGTCCGCCAGGGGCATATCGTGTATGCCTCCATCATCGATGCCGAGATTTCCAAGTGCGTGCTCAACGACATGGTCTCCGAAGCCGGGGTGAAGACGTACCTCCACTCCTGGGGAACCCTGCCGATCATGGACGGGAACCGGGCGACGGGAGTCGTGTTCGAAAGCAAATCGGGGCGGCGGGCGATCATGGCCAAGGTCGTTATCGACTCCACCGGCGACGGGGACCTGCTCCCCGGCGCCGGCGCCCGATTCGATGCGGATATCGACCCCGGCCTCCGGATCGCCAACCTTTCGCTGAGCTACTGGATCGACAACGTCCATTTCCTCAAGGTGGACGATTTCCGCAAGACCCGGCCCGCGGAGTGGGACGGCCTGATGCGCGAACTGGCGGGCCGGGGGGGGCATCCGTTTTTCATGAGGAGCAACCTCAAGGGCCAGGAGAACATCGTCTGGGTACATCCGCGCTACGCCGCCTCGAGCCAGACCGACGTCGAGGAACTCACCCGGGTCGAATTCCTAGGCCGGGAGAAGATGCTCCTCACCCATGAGTTCTACAAGAAGCATATTCCCGGATTCGAGGAGAGCTTCATCGTTCTTTCCGGCCCGCAGCTGGGCACGCGCGGCGCCCGGAGAGTCCACGGCGAGTACATGGTGACTTCCAGCGACCTGCTGTCCGGGGAGCCTCCTGAAGACACCGTCGCCATATTCCCCGACCTGGACCGGGGCGAAGCGTCGCTGGCGCATCCGCACCTGTTCATCCCCTATCGTTCGCTGGTGCCGAAAGGGGTCGAGAACATGCTGGTGGCCTGCCGCGCTTTCTCCTCCGACCAGGAGGTGAACAATTTCTTCAACCTCATCCCCCATTGCGTCGCTTTCGGCGAAGCCGCCGGGACCGCGGCCGCCCTCAGCGTCCAGCAGGGGGTGAGCGTCCGTAATCTGGAGTACCCTTCGTTGCGGAGGCGGTTGACGGCTCAGAATGTGCCGCTGCCGGGCGCCTGTCCCGCCGGATACGAGAAAAGCGCGGCGGGGCCCGTGGCCGTCTACGAGCCCCCGATGTTCTGATCCGCGGTCCGGCGGGAGTGCGGCCGGCGCGGGTTGGGAGGAGACATGGTTTCTGCCCTGAAGGCGGCCGAGAGTTTTTTCGGCTGGAAAGCCCTGGTGGTCGCCGCGGTCATGTATTTCGCGCTGACGGGCCTCCTGCTCTATTCCTTTCCCGTATTCCTTCCTTTCCTCTGCACGGAATTCGGATGGAGCCGGGCCTCGGTGTCCTGGGCGAATTCCCTGGCCATGATCGTCACCGGGCTCGCCAGCCCCATTGCCGGAATGGCGGTCGCGCGCTACGGGGCCAGGAAATCCATCGCCTCCGGCGGTATTTTGTGCGTCCTCTGTTTTGTGGCCGCCAGCTTCCATAATCAGCTGTGGCAGCTCTACCTGGCCTATGGCTTCCTGTTCGGACTGGGCGGGAGTCTCTGCGGCATGCTCGCGCTGACCACGGTCGTCAACAACTGGTTCGTGAGAAAGCGGCCCCTGGCCCTCAGCATCCTCCTGACCGCGGGCGGCCTGGGCGGCCTGGTCATGGTTTCCTTCATCATGGCCCTCATCAACCGGTTCGGATGGCGCAGCGCCTACCTGGTGATCGCGGCCCTGATCCTCCTCCTGCTCGTCCTCCTGCCGGCCCGGCTGCTGGTCAACCGGCCTGAAGACGTGGGCCAGGCGCCCGACGGGGTCCCGGCCGGGGACGCTCCCGCCGCTGCGCCGGAAAGGCAGAAGCTGTACGGGACCCCGGTGGATTTCACCGCCGGCGAGGCGATCCGGACTCCGGCATTCTGGTACCTGACGGTCCTCGCCACCGCCTTCATGATGGGCATCCAGGGATTCATGCTCCACCAGGTGGCCTTTCTCCTGGACATCCGGATCTCCTCAGCCGTCGCCGCCGGCGCCTACAGCCTGTTCGTGGGAGTCAGCGCCGCCGGCCGCCTGGGAATGGGCTTTCTGGGAACGCGATATCCGACCCGGCCGCTGGCAACCCTGTCCATGCTGTTGATGATTTCGGGAATGGTGATCCTCCTGCAGGCCGAAACGCTGCCCGTCATCTTCCTCTACAATACCCTCATAGGATTGGGCCTGGGCGGCACCTATGTGGCGATCATGAACCTCATGCCGCTCTATTTCGGCAGGACCCATTATCCCCGCATCATGGGCATCGCCCTGCCGTTTTCCACCATTCTCGGGAGCACGGGCTCGCCGCTCGCGGGATGGATCCGCGACGTCACGGGCAGCTACAGGGGGGCGTGGGAACTCGCGATTCTCATCCTGGCGATCGGGCTGGCCGCGCTTCTGTTGGCCCGTCCCCCCGTCCATCCTTCGAGCCGGCGGGGCGCGGGGCCATCTGCCGGTTCATGACGAAATCCCGGCGGGAAACCGGGAGGAGGCAAAATGTCCAGGACGAAATCGAAAAGGGGTGCCGGGCTCAATCGTCGGCAGGCCATGATGCTGACCGCTTCGGCGGGTCTGGCGGCGCTGGCGGGGTCCTCCTGCCATCCGGGAGGCGGCGCCGGGAAGGCCGCGCCTCCGGCCGCGGCGGCGAGCTGCAGCACGCCGCGGACGGCGGTGGCCCGCACGCAATACGGAAAGGTGCGCGGGTATGTCGAGGAGGGCGTCCTGACCTTCAAGGGCGTCCCGTACGGAGCCGACACCGGGGGGGCGAACCGGTGGCTCGCAGCCAAGCCGCCCACGCCGTGGGAGGGCGAATACCCGGCCCTGACCTACGGCCCCAATTGTCCGCAGAACCTGCACACCTGGTCGAGCGAGCAGACTTTCCTGCAGCAGTGGACCGACGGGTGGCAGGGCGAGGACATGCTCAAGGTGAACATATGGACGCCGGGCCTGACCGGAAAGCGTCCGGTGATGTTCTACATCCACGGGGGCGGCTACGCCTTCGGCTCGGCCTACGAACTGGCCTCGCAGGACGGGGCGCAGATGGCGCGGCATCACGACGTCGTTTCGGTGACGGTCAATCACCGTCTCAACATCCTTGGATTTCTGGATGTCTCCTCGATCGGCGGTCCGGCCTATGCCGATTCGGCCAACGTGGGGATGACGGACCTCGTGGCCGCGCTCCGCTGGGTTCGGGACAACATCGCCTCTTTCGGCGGCGATCCCGATTGCGTCATGATTTACGGCCAGTCGGGCGGCGGCTCCAAGGTGACGACGCTGCTGGGAATGCCCTCGGCGGCGGGACTGATTCACCGTGCGTCGGCGCAGTCGGGCGGCGGCGGCGACGCTCCCGACGCCGGGCAGTCCGGGGAATACGCCCGGCGCGTCCTCGCCGAACTCGGCGTCCGGGACATCGCGGCGCTCCAGGCAATGGAATGGTCCAGGCTCGACCGGGTGGGCGGTGCCGTGGCGGCCGCGATGAACCCCCCGATGGGGGTGTACGGGCCGATCGCGCCCCCGGGCACGGAGAAGCCGCGCGTTGGCTGGGGGCCGACGGTCGACGGCCGCGTGGTTACCCTGAAGTCCTTCTTCGACGCCGCCCCCGAAACCTCCAGGGACATACCGATGCTGTTCGGGTCGGTGAGCGAGGAAGGGAATTCCATGCTGTCCCGGCCGACGGAGGCCGAGTGGCGGGCCTCCCTGGCCCGAAGCTACGGCGAGGCCAAGGCCACGGCGCTGATCGCGGCGATGAAGAAAACGCACCCGGAGAAGAGCATCCGCACCCTGTCCTACATGTGCAACGGCAGCGGGCTGAACACCTTCAACATCTGCAACAACGCCATACGCATGGCCGGCATGAAACATCGCCAGCAGGGCGCGCCGGTGTTCCTGTGGTATTTCACCTGGCAGTCGCCGATGCTGGAAGACGCGGGAGCGTGGCACACGGCGGAACTCGCCTTCTGTTTCGACAACACGAAGCGGTGTGAACAGGGGACGGGCAACGGGCCCCGGGCGCAGGCGCTGGCCAGGAAGATGGCCACGGCCTGGGCCCGATTCGCGCGCACCGGCAACCCCAGCCAGCCGGGGCTCGCCTGGGATGCCTTCGATCCGGCGCGCTGCCAGACGATGGTGTTTGACGACCACTGCCGGATGGTCGACGATCCGGAAGGGGAAGTGCGCAGGATCCTGCTGTCGTAAAAGCGGCCAGAGGCCCGGCGGGGAGAGCACGAATACGGTCCACTGCAGGGAAGGGGGAGGGCATGCCGGAAATGGTCCGGTTCTTCAACCGGCGCCCGGGGTCCCGGGGAACAAACTGAAGGGAGAGAGCCGATGAGGTCCAAAAACAGCAAGAGGAATCAAACCCGCAGGGCGTTTTTCAGTGACGTGACCGCCTCCGGCGCTCTGGCCGCGCTGGCCATGGCCCAACTGGGCTCGCCGGCGGCGGCGCAGGAGCCGAAGAAGCCCCTCGACAGCCTGGGGGTGCCGCCCGACGTTCCCCCCTGGCCCAAGGGAACCACGGGCAACAAATACGACCACCTGTTCTGCACCAGGCTGAAAGAGAAACCGCTGACGGACACCATCCTCAGCCCGACGATCAGCTTCCGCGGCGCGAGCGACCTTCCCGGAGCCGGGATCAACATGGGATTCCGCTATTATGTCAAACCCTACAAGATGGAACTGCAATCCCATCACCATGATGTCGACGAATATATCTTTTTCCTGGGCGCCCAGCTGCCCGATCTGACCGCCAACTTCGATGCGGAAATCGAGATATTCCTGGGCCCGGAGTACGAAAGGCACATCATCACCAAACCCTGCATCCTCTATATCCCCAGAGGATTCGAGCACAACCCCATGGATATCAGGAGGGTGGGGAAGCCGTTGCTGTTCATGCCGCTGCATCTGGCCCCCTACTTTAACGGGTACTACCAGACGGGGTACATGCAATTCATCGGTCATGAAAAGATCGATTAGGGTGCGGGACAGGTAAGGAGAAGAAAGGTGACAAGAACCCGATCCTTGAATTGGACGCTCGCCGCCCTCGCGGCGATCCTGTTGACCTCGGCCGCCTGCTCCCGGACCCCGGGGAATGAGAATCACTGGGTGAGCGCCTGGAGCAGCGCCGTGCACGCGCCCCTGGCATTCATGCCGGAGCAGGCCGTTCCCGTCCTGGAAAACCGGACGCTGCGCATGATCGTGCGCCCGACAATCGGCGGCGGGCGCGTGCGCCTTCGTTTCTCCAACGCCTGCGGGACTCGGCCGCTGGACATAGGCGCCGCCCGCATCGCGCTGGTGTCCGGGGACGACAGGATCCTGGCGGCGTCGGATCGTCCCCTGACATTTTCGGGCAGGGGCTCGGTCCGCATTCCTCCGGGCGCTCCGATGCTGAGCGATCCGGTGGACCTGCAATTTCAGCCCTTCGCGGAAATTGCGGTCAGCGTCTTCCTTCCGGCGCACGTGAGGGATGTCACCTTTCACCTGGCGGGACAGCGGCCGACCTATATTTCGGAGCCGGGAGATTTCACCGCGGCGGTGGACATCCCGAACGCGACGACGAGACCCTCGTGGTTCTTTCTGTCCGGCCTGGAGGTCCATGCGCCTGACAAGACCGTGACGATTCTGGCCCTGGGGGATTCGATCACCGACGGGGTCGGCGCCAGGCAGGGAGACTACCGTGACTGGCCCAATCTCCTGGCCAACCGGCTGGCCGCCCAGGAATCCCTGCCCCCGATGGCGGTGGTCAATTCGGGGATCGGCGGCAATCGCGTTCTTCACGACGGCGCCGGCCCGAGCGCCCTTGCCCGGTTCGACAGGGACGTTCTGGCGCAACCCGGCATAGCCGGCGTCATCCTGCTCGAGGGGATCAACGACATCGGCTGGCCCCGCATGAAGCTTCCCGCGCCCGGTCCGGGCGATGCGGCCGCGGGCTCCGCGCCGGCCGCATCCCCGTTCGCCGGGGAGCTGGTGACCGCGCAGGATATCATCGCCGGGTACCGGCAGATCATCGAACGCGCCCACCAGCACGGGATCAGGGTGTTCCTGGCGACCCTGCTCCCCTATGAAGGCGCGGACTACTACACCGGGGAAGGGGAAACCATTCGCTCGGCGGTCAACGAGTGGATCCGGACCGGCGGAGCGGCTGACGGCTGCTTCGATTTCGACCAGGCAGTGCGCGATCCCGGGCATCCAACGCGTTTTCGTGACGGGTATCACTCCGGCGACCATCTGCACCCGAGCGCGGCCGGCTACCAGGCGATGGCCGATGCCGTCGATCTCGCCGTGCTGCGGGGAATCGAGACCCTAAAGGCCGCCCGGAACGGGGAGGAAGGCGGGAAGCAGCCGCGTCCTTAGGACGGTGACGACATGTCAGACGGCCCGATGACGCCGACCCCCATCCGCGTCATTTCTTCGCGGATCGCTTTTTCATAGGTACCGGCGATCAGCACGTGATGGCAGCCCGCGAGACGCTGCTGGAGTTGTTCGATATCCTTGAACTTCACCGCCAGTTGGTTGGAGCAGTATTTGCGTATCCCGGCGGAAGAAGCCGGCGCATTGGGAACGGGAGAACTCTCGATATCGCTGACTCTGGCCTGGGTCCTTCCCGGCCAAAGGACGAAGCTCTCCAGGTCCTTGCTGAACAATCCCAGCGTGACGTCGAATCCTGCCGGGAACTGTACTTCCACGGTCGCCCCTTTTCCCATCCCGTGATAATCCCGGAGATTGTACTCGAGGGGCGGGGCCTCCGCCCCCATCCACCGCACCGGCGCGACGCAATGACGGAGAACCGCCGTCGATTTCCGAAAATCCACCTCGGACACGTTACACTGATAGGCCGGCTTCCGGCTGATTTCCTGCAAGACCATGGAGGTCAGCAGCGCGCACACGTCGGCCTCACAAGGCGCCGTGACCCCTTCGTCCCGCAGCCTGGTGAAGGCGAGGCACGGGAGAGGCAGCGGGGGATCGCCGCTGAACGAAAAACTCAGGCAGTCGATGGAGACGGCCGCCAGGCGTTCCTTTTCCACGAGGGAGCGCAGCAGGAGATAGAGCCGGGCTGCGTCGAGTACCGTCCTGTCGGAAGGCTCGAGGACCCGGGCCGCTTCCTTTTTCCAGCGCTCCATCTCTTTCAGGGCCGCGGCATCGTCGACTGTTTCCAGCAACGGCATCAAATCGTCCACCGGCCGGTACCGGATCCGGAGGCCGGTCCTGGCGTAAACCCGATCGGCGTTCAGATGGCCCATGGGCACGCTGGTCGAGTCGAAGGGTCTGCCGAAAATGAGGGCCTGCCGGCCGGCGAGAATGCGCGGGACGGCCAGAATTTTCAGCAGTTCGACGGCGTGCGCTTCCGAATTCGCCAGGATGGCATTGGCGCCCCTGGTCCGCATTGCGGCCACCAGATCCGTATCCATCATGATCAGGTCGAGATTTACGGGAAGAAGGACGACGGGGATGTCCAGGGCCCCCATGGATACGGGAATATTGCCGATATTTCCAACCGCTGTCCTCACGGTCGGCCGGACCAGGAGAATATCCGGGCCGTGTTCCCGCACGAGCCGGGACACTTCCTGCGGGTTCCGTTGCACGCTCTCCTGGACGGGGATCACCTGGAATTCATATTCCCGGATGGCCCGGATCGCGTCGATCAGCTTTTCGTGGCTCGAGGGCGAATCGCTTACGAAAAGCACCTTCCGGGTCTTCCCGGTGTTCCCCGGTCTCGAGGGGATCGGAGCATCCCGGGCCGGAAGGCTTGCCCCGGGAAGAGCCCCGAGCATACCGGCCAGGGTCGTTGCCCTGATGAACTCACGACGGCCGACACGGCCTGATTTCGGCGCATCTCCCTGCATCGGAACCTCCGGTTGTGGTGCCCCGCCCGCCCGTGCCGTGCCGGTTTGTGGCTGCTCCCGCCCAGCCGGGCGGAAGGACGCCCCGTGCCGCACCCCCGGCGGACCTCCCGATGGAACGGGAACGAGACGGGAGCGCAGGGCCGCGAGCACCAAACTATCCGACCCCTTTGTCCCTTGTCAAGAACGCGGACACAAATGTGTGACAGCGGGGAGTCGGGCTCCCTCCCGGTGCCGTCCACGGCGCGGAAAGGGTTCCGTCGGCGGGGCGTCGCGCCTGCGGACCCATCATCGGGTCCGGACCGCGATTGACTTTGGACGTATTTGTGTGGCAGCATGCGTCTCTCAAAAACAGGACTTCTCTGTGCCTGTCGCGGTGCCTTGACCATAACGGACGCAATCGCGCGCGGAACGCGGCGCCCGGGGGGACGCCGTCACCCGGCATCGCGTCCCGTGCGGACCGACACGCTTTTGATTGCTGGCGGATTCCATGGAATTTCGAATCGAGAAGAACAGCCCCGTTCCCGTCATCAAACAGATCCAGGAACAGATCAAACTTTCCATCGCCATGGGCGCGCTCAAAAGGGGCGACATCCTGCCCTCGATCCGTGAAGTGGAGAAACAAACGGGGGTCAATCGGGGTCGGGTTCACAGGGCCTACCTGGCCCTGCATCGGTCCGGGCTGCTCGCTCCCGCTCCGGGCAAGAGAATTGCGGTCGCCATATCCGCTGCGGCGTCGGATTCCGTCAACGAGCAGTGTCTGGGGCTGACCCGCAACACCCTCAGGAGGGCCCGGGGGATCGGAGTGTCCCCGATCGCTTTTGCCAGGTATCTCAGCCAGTATGCGCGGGAAGAGGAACGGAGGGCTCCGTTCATAGCCTACGTGGATTCGGATAAGGAAATTGCGTGTCGAAGGGCGGAACAGGTTTCCGGGATGTGGCACGCTTCGGTGATCGGATTGACGATTGATGAATGCAAGCGTGCGCTGGCCCATGGCGGCGGGATCCGCAAGGTTCTGGTCAACCATCTCACCTTCGACAGCGTCCGGCGCGCCCGGTGGGGAAGCGAAATCGATGTCATCCCGATCGAAATAGTCTACACGGCGCAGACGATCCGGGTACTGTCGAAAATCAGGGCGTCGACGCTGCTTGTGCTCCTTCCCAGGCCTGCCCTGGCGAGCGCCCGCTTCATCGTGGAGCACCTGCGAAAATGGATGAAGGGGGAGGAACGGAAGATCGCCTGGATGGATGTCCACAAGGTCACGGACTTCCCGAGCCTCCTGAAGGGGGCCTGCTATGACCGCGTCCTGGTGTCTCCCGGCGCGCTGAACCAGGTGCCGGTTGGGCTCAGGCGGAGTCCGCGCCTCGTGCCGCTTCAGATGGAACTGGACCCGGAGGCCCTGGAAATCGCCAGAATCCGCGCAGGCGTCTTAGTATGAAGTTCCGGGGGGCGGGGGGCGGGCCGGTTGCCCCATGGGGGATGTCAGGATGAAGCCTAAAGGATTCCTGTTGGCTTTGATCGGGTTGCTGGGATCGATGTCGTTCGGACGGCCGCCGGCGGACGTGCCGTACCTGGATCCGGAACTCTCTCCCGAGCGCCGTGCCGCGGACATCGTTTCCCGGATGACGCTGGAGGAAAAGGTGCTCCAGATGCAGAGCACCGCCCCCGCCATTGCGCGCCTCGGCGTGCCCGGATACAACTGGTGGAATGAAGCCCTGCACGGCATCGCCCAGGGACGCGCAACGGTTTTCCCCCAGGCCATCGGGCTTGCCGCCACCTGGGATACCGCTCTGATGTACCGGGTGGCGGATGTCATCTCCACCGAGGCGCGCGCGAAATACCATCATGCTTTGACGCGTCCGGCCGTCCCGGGACCCGGGGCTGGCGCCGTCCTGCCCGGACGCACCGCCGGGCTGACCTATTGGTCTCCGAATATCAACATTTTCAGGGATCCCCGGTGGGGACGCGGGCAGGAAACCTACGGTGAAGATCCCCACCTGACCGGCCGAATGGGTGTCGCGTTCGTCACCGGGATGCAGGGAAACGACCCCCGCTATCTCAAGGTCGTCTCCACCCCGAAGCATTATGCGGTGCACAGCGGCCCCGAGCCGCAACGGCACGTTTTCGATGCCAGGATCAGCGAATACGACATGACGCACACCTACCTGCCTGCGTTCCGGGACGCCGTCGTCGAGGGGAAGGCCGATTCGGTCATGTGCGTCTACAACGCCGTGGCCGGGGTCCCCGGGTGCGCCAGCACGGACCTGCTGCAAAAACGGCTGCGGGAGCAGTGGGGGTTCCAGGGATACGTGGTAAGCGATTGCGGCGCGGTGAATGACATCTTCAGGAATCACCAATACACATCCACGCTCGGCGGCGCAGCCGTAGCGGCCGTCAAGGCGGGCACGGACCTGACCTGCGGCACGGAGTATCGAACCCTGGTGGAGGAGGTGAACTCCGGGCGCATAACGGAAGCGGAAATCGATCGCTCCCTCGAGCGGCTCTTCGTTGCGCGCTTCCGTCTGGGCATGTTGGATCCTCCGGAGAGGGTGCCCTATTCGAGGATTTCGATCGAGGTGAACGATTCGGACGCGCACCGGGAGGTCGCGCGGGAGGCGCAGCGGAAAGCGATCGTGCTCCTGAAGAATGAGGGAGGCATCCTGCCTCTGGGCCGGTCGGTGCGCAGGATCGCCGTCATCGGCCCGTCGGCCGACGACCCGGTCGCGCTGCTGGGGAATTATAACGGCATCTCCTCCAGGCAGGTGACTCCGCTCGAGGGCATCGTGCGGCAATTTCCGGGTGTACAGGTGAGGCACGCGCTCGGCGCGACCTATACGGCCGGCACGCACGCGCTGGTTTCGAGCACATTCCTGACGTCTCCCGGGGGGAGCGGCGGGGTGTTGGCCGAATACTTCGATAATCCGGATCTTCGAGGGGAACCCAGGCTCCGCCGGGTGGAGGCGCGAGCCTATATGGACATGGGCATGGAAGACCCCGCCGTCGAAGCGGCCATCGGCCACGAAAACTATTCGGTTCGCTGGACGGGCACGCTGACTCCGACCGCGACGGGCGAGTATGCCATGACCGTTCGCACCGGCATGTGGGAGCGCACCGCGAACGCCCGATTGTTCCTCGACGGGGAGGAGCTCTCCTCGGGGAGAGGGCCATCCACCCGGATGACTTCGACGCAGGCGGCGGCGGGGCCTCGGATGGGCGGAAGCGGCAGGGTGCGGTTGGAGGGGGGGCGGAAGTACGCAATGCGCCTGGAATACAGGCAACCGGGTTCCGGCGGTACCGCGCAACTCGGATGGATCCCGCCTGCGGCCGCCACGCTCGACGAGGCCGTGACCCTCGTAAAGGATTCCGATGTCGCCCTGGTTTTTGTAGGTTTGAACTCCGAGTTGGAGGGAGAAGAAATGCCGGGGGTGAACATCCCCGGTTTTTCCGGCGGCGACCGTACCAGCCTGGACCTGCCGGAGCCGCAGGAAAATCTGGTAAGGGGGGCCATCGCGGCGGGAACCCCCGTGGTGGTCGTCCTGACAAGCGGCAGCGCGATTGCCGCGAATTACGCGGCCAGCAACGCGGCGGGGCTGCTTGTGGCCTGGTACGGCGGCGAAGAGTCCGGCACCGCGATCGCGGAGACCCTGGCGGGGGCCAACAACCCGGCGGGCCGGCTTCCGGTCACCTTTTATAAAAGCGCTGATCAACTCCCCCCTTTTACCGATTACTCGATGAAAGGGCGCACCTACCGGTACTTCAAGGGGGAGAGCCTGTACCCCTTCGGCTTCGGGTTGAGCTATTCGCAATTCGCCTATTCAGGCCTGAGCGCGCGGCGGACATCGAACGGGGCCGAAATCAGGGCGCAGGTCAGGAACACCTCGCCACTGGACGGGGATGAGGTGGTTCAGCTCTATGTCGCCGGCGGGCCCGGAACAGAAGCTCCGATACGAAGCCTGCGCGGATTTCAGCGCATTCACCTGCGGGCGGGCGAGAGCCGCCAGGTGCGCTTCGCGCTCGACGCCGGGGAGCTCCCGGAGTCCCCCGTGGAGGTCAGCGTCGGCGGCGGACAACCCATGGAAACCATACCGCACGTAAGCGGCTCCCTCTAGGGGCGGGAGGCGCCGGCGGGCCCTGCGCAGCGGTGTGCCGCGCCCGGGAGGTTGCGGTGGAGGCGCGGAGCACGATTTGGCAAAGCATACGGAACGACTGGGAAGTGCGCCGCTCACGGCGCTGCTGGTGAAGCTGAGTCTCCCCGGGATGGGGGCGATGGTGGCCACGAGCATCTACAATATCGTGGACACCTTCTGGGTCGCCCGGCTGGGGCATGAGGCGATCGCCGCGCTCACCATCGTTTTCCCGTACCAGGTACTGACCATCGCCGTCGGCATCGGCACCGGGGTCGGGATGAGCGCCCTGGTATCGCGGCGCTTCGGGGAGCGAAAGCTCGAGGCCGCCAACCGGATCGCCGGGCAGGTCTTCTCGCTGAGCCTCTTCTGGGGCCTCCTCTTCGCCCTCATCGCCCGGCTCGGCTCCGGCCGCATCGTCGCCGCCTTCGGGGCCACCCCCGACGTCGTCGAATTCGCATCGGACTACCTGGTGATCACCGCCTGCGGCGCACCGCTGTTCATTTTTTCCATGCTCGCGAGCCAGCTCATCCGCGGTTCGGGCGACGCCGTCAAACCGATGGTCATCATCGGCGCCGCCAGCGCGCTCAACATCGTGCTCGACCCCCTGCTGATCTTCGGCGTCGGCCCGTTTCCGGAGCTGGGGATCCGCGGGGCCGCCCTGGCGACCGTCATGGCGCAGGTCTGCGGCGCCGCCATCGCGCTCTACTATCTCCTGGGCGGGCGCACGGCGTACCGGATCGATCGGGGATACGTCCTCCCCGACCGGCTCCTGGTGCGCGAGATCTATCGCATCGGCGCCCCGGCGTCCGTGCAGGAAATGACGGAAAGCTTCGCTTTCGTCATTTTCAACCGGATGGTGTCGGGTTACGGATCGGTGGCGATAGCGGCCGCCGGGCTGACGCTGCGGGTGGCGGATTTGATGTTCATGCCCATCATCGGGGTGTCGCACGCGCTCCTGCCGGTGGTGGGCTACAACTTCGGCTCGGGCGACCGCGCCCGGCTCTGGCGGGCGGTCAAACTCTGCTCCCTCGGCCTGGCGCTGCTGCTCGGGGTCTGCACCCTCCTGGTCGAGATCTTCGCGCCCGGGATCGTCGGCCTGTTCAGCCGCGACCCGGAGGTGCTCGCGGCCACGGTCCCGGCCATGCGCATCATGCTCTCCACCCTGGTCTTCATCGGGCCCGGGGTGATGGCGGTGGCGACCTTCCAGGGGCTCGGCAAGGGGGGGGTCGCCCTCTTCCTGTCGCTGGCGCGCCAGTTCCTCCTCTTCGTCCCCCTGGTCCTGCTGCTGCGGCAGCTGTTCGGGCTGACGGGGGTCTGGATGGCCATGCCGGCCTCGGACATCCTCAGCCTCGTGCTCTCCCTCTCCTTCCTCCAGTGGGAGCGCCGTCGCCCCTACCCGCGCCCCACGGTGTAGTGGAAGATCGGCCTGCTCACCTTTCTGACCGTCAGCGGTCCATGCTCCACCCCTTCGGGGATGAAGGCGGCGAAGCTTCGGTTCAGGATGTAGGGCTTCCCCGCCACCCGCAATTCGACCTCGCCGTGAAGCCGGTGAATGTCGCCGAAATCGGAGCCGAAAAAGCCGATGACCTGTGGGCAGGGGTGCGAGTGCGGGTCCGCCAGGACGAGGTCCCGCTCCTGCGTCCCGGAATCCTTCTCCGGCCGGATCCACCAGGTTTCCGCCCGGAAACCCGACCCGGGCACCACGTCCGCATCGAGATGAGCCACGGGGTGAAGGATCGATTCCGGCATCTCCCTGCGGTAGGGGGGCAGCGGGTGCCGCGCCCCGTTGCCGAAGACGAAGTATTTGCCGACGTCCCTCTCCCCGGCGTATTTGCCCGGGCCGTCGTCCAGGACCGTGTGGGTGTAGGAGGGGGTGAATCCCATGCTGAAATGAAACACCGGGCGCGTCAGCTCCCCCATGTTCAGGGGGCAATGTTTCATCCCCGCGGGGATATGGACGATCGAGCTCCTGTTGAACGCCACGGGGCGGTCCTCCAGCCAGAACTCCATTTCGGCGCCCAGGTCGGAAGGATCGTCGAAGTCGCTGCCGAAAAAGGTGAAGAGCTCGTCGAAGGGATGCATGTGCGGCCGGGGTCCAAGCCTGACTCCGGGGGCGAGCCCCTTCATCACCGCGGCCGCCTCCGCGGCCGCCCTGGGGCTGACCATCGACGGTGGAAAAAACCACAGGCACTCGGAGTAGAGCGTACCCGGCCCGACTTCGCCGTCGATGTAGAGCACGTGCTCCATCGAACGGTTCTCTCCGGGGGAGTAGGGCTCCAGCGGCCTGCCCGGAACCCCCCAGGCGAGAACCACGCTTTTCTTCATTTCGGTGATGATATATTCCGGCTTGAACGCTTCCATGGTCGCTCCTTCGCCCCCCGGGCTCCCGGGGTGCCAGACGGCGGTCTTCGCCGACCCCGCCGAAAGCCGGAATCCGGCCGCCGGCAGGGCCAGGCCCGAACGGATGAATGCCCGACGCGTGGTCCTCATCTTGGTGAATCCTCCCTTGCTCGCCCGGCCCGGTTGGCGTGCGTGTCTCGGCCGGGGACGGATTCGGGGCAACGGACTCTACGGATGGAACATATTATCGACGGGGCGGGCCGCCGGGGTCAAGGGGGACAGTGGTGACTGTCCCCCCGGCGGGGTTTGCTTGACTTTCCCGGGAAGCGGGGCCAGACTGGAACCAACTTTTCAACCCACCATCAAGGGAGATATACGATGTCGGATATCGATCAGACACCGGCCGGACAAACGGAATCCTCGGGCGGGATGAGCCAGGACGACAGGAATCTGTGCGTGCTCATTCACATCCTGGCGATCTTCACCTACTTCGTGGGACCCCTGGTCATCTGGCTGCTGAAGAAGGACCAGTCCCGGGAAGTGGCCAGGCACGGCATCGAGGTCCTCAATTTCTGCATTACGATGACGCTGGCCGGGGTCGTATGTTCGCTGCTGGCCTTCATCGTCATCGGCCTGATCCTGCTGCCGCTCCTCGGCCTGTACGCCCTCATCAACCTGATCATGGGCGCCGTCGCGGCCAGCAAGGGTGAATTCCGGCCCTATCCCTTCACCCTGCGCCTCCTCTCGTGAGGGGGACAGTCACCACCGTCCCCGTAATCTCAGGCGCCTCCTGAACCGGCGCTCGAGTTCCAGGATCGACGATTCGGTCGCCAGCGGCTTGCCCGTCGCCGTGGCGCGGCGGATCCGGTGGAGCTGGCGATCGTCCTCGAGCCTCTCCTGGAGGAAACGGGCCCAGGATTCCGGGGTGAAATTCTCCCGCCACCACGTCATGTCCAGAAGCCCGGTTTCGTCCACCCCGCTGAGATGGGCCCGGGCGCTCGACCAAGGATAGTCCTCCGGCCGCTGGACCAGGCGCGCGCGTACCGGGTTCAGCTCGATATAGGCGAGCACCTCGGCAAACGAATCGAAGTCCACCGGACAGGAATAGAAACGCTCCTGCCAGAGGTGGCCCGATTGGCGGCACTGGATGTTCTGCCAGCGGGAGTAATCGTTGTGGGTGCGGCCGACCCCCTTTGCCAGCGAATCGCCGTATTCGGGGATCAGGGCGTCGTGGGCGTGATTGGTCATCAGGCAGTACCCGGGAAGGGTGAGATGGTACAGGTCGAGGTACCTGGCCAGCATGTCCAGGTACACGGCCCGGTCCCGGTCCTTGAAAAAGACCGTCTGCCTCCGGTTCCCGCGCTGGGTGACATGGTGCGGCCAGCCGGGGACTACGATGCGGGCCGTGCGTCCCATGCGCGGGTAGTTTCGGTCGAACCGGCAATATCTCCAAAAAACGAACAGGGGACAGTCACCAGTGTCCCCCTTTGGATGTCGATCGGAAAGCCAAGAACTTGATGAGGACGGTGGTGACTGTCCCCTATAATACACGGATGCTGAACGGGGCGGATTACGCACTGACAGGGTTGGCGGCGGCGGCGGCCGGGGGGATCAACGCGCTGGCGGGCGGGGGAACGCTGATCACCTTCCCGCTCCTGCTGGGGCTGGGGGTACCGCCGATCTCGGCCAACGTGACCAACACCATCGCCCTCTGCCCCGGGTTCATCGGGGGGATCCTGGGGCAGATCCGGGACCTGGCGGGCCAGCGGCGGCGCTTCTGGACCTTCCTGGCGGCCAGCGCCACGGGCGGGGTGGCCGGCGCCCTGGTGCTCCTCAATACGGGGGAGCGGGCATTCATGGGAATGGTCCCGTGGCTCATCCTCACCGCCTCCTGCCTGCTGGCGTTCCAGGGGGCCGTCCGCGCCTGGCTGGTGCGCCGCTCCCTGACGCTGGAGGCCCGCCGCAGGCCGGAGTTCTGGGCGCTCCTGATCGTGGGGCTCCTGTCGATCTACGGGGGCTATTTCGGGGTGGCCATGAGCGTGCTGGTGCTCCCCGTCCTCTGCCTGATGATCGACGAGGGGCTCACGCGCCTCAACGCGATCAAGCAGACCGTGGCTTTCGGCGCCAACGGCGCGGCCGCCGTCCTGTTCCTCTTCTCGGGCCGGGTGAACTGGACCCTGGCGGCGGTCATGGCCCTGGGGGCGCTCGCGGGGGGCACGGTGGGGGGGCGGCTGGCCGGTCGCATCCGACCCGATCGCCTGCGCTGGACCGTGGTGACCCTCGGCCTCGTCCTGGCCGTCGTCTATTTCCTCCGCTGACGTCCCATCCCCCGACGCTTAATCTGTTGCGCTTCCCGCGCCATCCGTTTTAGAGTGGAGCGAAGGTCCGGGGCTCCGATCCGGACGGCGACAGGGGGATGCGATGGATTTCAGGCCATGGACATGGAAGCCGCCCGAGGGCGCGTCGGCGGTCGACTACGGCGCGGGGCGCCAGGACGGGTATGAGAGGGTGTCGGGAGAAGCCGTCTTCACCCGCGACGTGAGCCTGCCGGGGATGCTCTACGCCAAGATCCTGGTCTCCCCCTACGCCCATGCCCGGATCCTGAGGATGGACACCGTCAGGGCCGCGGCGCTTCCGGGGGTGCGCGACATCCTGAAATTCGACGATCCCGACATCGAGTTCGAGAATTCGACCGGGGGCTACTGCTCCGCCGCCTACAACATCCTGGCGCTCCCGCGCACCGGCGATTTCTACCAGCACCCGATGGGGGCGGTGGTGGTGGCCGACAGCGAGGAGATCTGCGACCGGGCGCTCCGGCTCGTCGAGATCGAGTGGGAGGAACTCCCCTTCATCCTCGACATGGAGGAGGCGCTCGAGCCCTCCGCTTCTCCCCTCATGCCCGAGGTCGTGAGGATGGACCGGGGGGCGAAGGAGCCGAACACGCTCCGGACGCAGACGACCGAAATCGGCGACGTCGAGCGGGGGTTCGCCGAGGCGGACCGGATCCTGGAATACACCATTACCCGGGCGCCCAACACGGTCGCGGGCGTCGAGGCGATGGCGTGCGTCGTGCGCTGGCGGGGGGAGTTTTTGGACATCTGGCCTCACCACACGGCCCACATGCAGCCGGTACTGGCGAGCCCGAGCACCCCGGCCAGGGGGCTTTCGGGGGTCGCGCTCGGTTACGGTGTTCCCGATATTCCCGACGACCCTTCGGCGACGGGGCGGTTCAAGCGCCTCGAGCCGATGGCCGAACACAACAAGATCACGGTGACCGTCCCCTTCCAGGGGGCGTGGTACGGCGGGATCGCCTGGCTGGGCTATTCCACCGCCTTCATCCGCATGGCCGCCATCCTGGCCCGCAGGGCGAAAGGGCGGCCGGTGAAGCTGCTGTACGACGAAAGCAACTTCTACGTCAACGGGGACGACGCCGGGGTCTACCGCTGCCGCGTCGGGGCGAAGAAGGACGGGACGATCACCGCCTGCGACTGGGACGTGACCGGTCCCTTCGGCGAACTGCACGTGGACAAGACCCACGAATCGACCCGCATCCCCAACTATCGCAACACCCAGCGCTGGGCCCTCGTCAACCACGGGCACCACATCTGCTTCCGCCACGGCGCCCACTGCTGCGTGCCGCACAACGTGATGTTCGACCGGGTGGCCGCCGAATTCGGGCTCGACCCGACGGAGGTGGCGCTCCGCAACGACGGCTGCAAGGGGCACGACTGGGAATGGGTGACCGAATACCAGAAGGAAAACGGTTTCCCCGCCCGCCACAGCCTCGCGGAAGTCATCGCGCTCGGCAAAAAAGCGATCGGGTGGGACGGGAAATGGCACGCACCGGGGGCGCGCCGCCTCCCGGACGGGAGGATGCACGGCCTCGGCTTCGTTTCGATCAACGAATGGAGCTGGATCGCCGGGCGACAGTTCGCCTGCCTCACCCTCCAGGAGGGGAAACTCACGATCATCGGGCTGCGGGCCGACTTCGGCATGGACACCGAGTCCGCCTTCCGCCACGCGGTGGCGGCCGAGGCGGGGCTCCGCTACGAGGACACCGTCATCCAGCAGCAGCGGGCGGACGCCGGGGCGTACCGGTTCTGGGTGCCGGGCGGCTCCATGGGCATCAGCCAGACCACGCCGCAGCTGGTGGTGGCGGCCCGGGAACTGAAGCGCAAGATCCTCTCCTACGCCGTGCGGGCGCGCCCGGGTATGTTCGGCCCCCCGGCGCCCGCTTTCTTCGCGGGCAGGAAGGAGGAGGAACTCGACGTCAGGGACGGCTTCGTCTTCGAACGGGCGGACCCCGCCAACCGCAGGAGCGTACGGTCGGTCGCCTCCCCCTTCTGGGGCGACGACCCGGCCATCGTGCATCCCACGGCCGCGTCGGTGACGGGCCTCACCTTCCGGGGCAAGCCCCACCCGGAGATGTACATCATGAGCCGGCAGGCGCACTTCATGGAGGTGGCGGTCGACACGGAAACGGGGGAAGTGGAGGTCCTCGACCTCGTCTGCGTCAACGACGTCGGGCACCTGTTCAACCGGCGTGGGGCGGAGGCGCAGCAGTACGGCGGCGCGATCATGGGGCTGGGGCGGAGCGCCACCGAGGAGAAGGTTTACTGCCCGCGCACCGGTGTGGGGCTCAATTTCGACAACATCGGCTACCACATCGGCGGCATGAACGACTACCCGGCCATCCGCTGCGTCCTCAACGAGAGCCACCTCGGGTATTCGTCCTACGGCGCCTGCGGCATCGGGGAGGACACCGGCGCGTCGCTTTCGGGGATCACCGCGGGGGCCGTCCATAACGCCACGGGGAAGTGGGCGCTCGATTACCCCCTGACCCCCGACCGGGTCCTGAGGGCGCTGGGGAAGATCTGAATCAACGATGACTACGGAAAAAGGAGAGAGCTGATGCGGAGGATACCGCTGGTCTTGACGATGGTTCTGTTTTCGGGATTGCCCTGGGCCGCGGCGCAGCCGGCCGCGAAGCCGGCGTGCGACCGCGCCTGCCTTGAGAGCTATATCGACCGTTACCTGGAGGCGATGGACGCGGACAAGCCGTCGCTCGAGCTGTTCACCCGCGACTGCCGCTTTACGGAAAACGGCGTCCGGCTCCCGCTTGGCGGCGAAGGCCTCTGGGTGAACATGTCGGGGAAGGGGACCTACCGGTTCTACGTCCCCGACATCGAAACGCAGCAGGTGGCCTTCATCGGCACGGTGCGCGAGGGGGCCGACATGGTGGCCGTGGCCATCCGGCTGAAGATCGCCGGTGACCGGATCTCCGAGGCCGAGCAGCTGGTGATCCGGCCGGAGCGGGCGGCCCCGAGCGCGCCCGGGGCGCCCTCCTTCCCGCCCACCGGGGAGAGCGTCGAGAAAATGGGATCGCCGCACCCGGTCTACCTGGAGGTGATCCCCGAGTCGGAGCGCCCGTCGCGCGAGGAGATGATCAAGACCGCGAACTACTACTTCACCGGGATGCAGAAGAACGACGGCAAGGGCTACTATCCCTTCAGCGACGACTGCCACCGGATCGAAAACGGGCTCCCCTCGACCAACGTCCCGCTCAGGGAGGGGGAGACCCGGCCCGACCCGAAGACGGCCAAGACCTACTCGGCGACCTGGAGCTGCCGGGAACAGTTCGAGTCGGGGCTTCTCAATTTCGTCTCGCGCATCCGCGACCGCCGTTTCGTGGCCGTCGACCGGGAGCGCGGGATCGTCTTCGCCTTCGGTTTCTTCGACCACCACGACATCAACTGGACCTGGCAGCTGGCCGAGCTGTTCAAGATCGAGAAGGGGCAGATCCGGCGCATCGAGGCCGTGTTCCACCGCTCCGCCTTCGGGATGAACTCGGGGTGGAGCACCTACGAACAGGGGATCTCCGACGCGCTGCAGATCGTGTATTGACACGCCGGGGGCGGTCCGGCCGCGCCGGGCCGCTCCCGTTCACGCGGGGGAGGGGGGCATGGAAGAGAGAGAGAATTCGATTCTGCCGGACCGAAGGGAGTTCCTCCAGCACTGCATGACGCTGGCCGGGGCAGGGGTCGCCGGCTGCGTGGTTCTTTCGGGCACGGGGCCGGAAGCGCGCGGGGGGGAGCATAGCGTGGCCCCCTCCGACCCGCGGCTGGAAACGGAGCGGGTGCGCTACCCCGCGGGGGAGGGGGAAATGGAGGCCTATCTCGCCCGGCCCAAGGGGGACAGGAAGTTCCCCGCCGTCATCGTCATTCACGAGATCTTCGGCCTGAACGCCCACATCGAAGACGTGGCGCGGCGGATGGCCCTGGAGGGCTTTTTCGTGATCGCGCCCGACGCGCTCACCGCCTCGGGGGGAACGGCGGCCAACTCCCAGGACATCATGTCGAAGATGCGGCAGCTGGACCAGGCGGAGACCGTGCGGAATTTCACCGCCGCGGTGCGCTATCTGAAAACCCACCCGAAGACCACCGGGAGCGTGGGCTGCACCGGTTTCTGCTGGGGGGGGGCCATGACCAACCAGGTGGCGGTCCACGCCCCGGACCTCGCGGCCGCCGTCCCCTACTACGGCACCGTCCCCGCCGATGAAGACGTGCCGAGGATCAGGGCCGCCATGCTCTGCCACTATGCCGGCAACGACGAGCGGATCAACGCGGGGATCCCGGGGTTCGAGGCGGCGCTCAAAAAGGCGGGGATCGACTGCCGGATCCACGTCTACGAGGGGGCCGAGCACGGCTTCAACAACGACACCGGGGCCCGCTACCACAAGGAAGCCGCGGCCCTGGCCTGGAAGCGGACGGTCGACTTCTTCAAGGAGAAGCTCTGATCAGGCCCGGTGAAGCGTGGCGAGAGCGTCCACGAACGGCCGGCAGTGGGTGAAAAAGCGCCGGTAGCCGGCGCAGAGATAGTTCCGCTTTCCCTCGCGTGAGGGGAGGATCCGGTCCTTCGGGCAGCCGCCGCCGCACATGTCGAGCACCGGGCAGCGGCGGCATTCCCCGGGCAGCGTCTCCGTCTTGGCCCGGCCGAAGCGCCGCTGCCGCTCCCCGCCGATCAGCTCCCCGAGCGGCGTCTCGAGGATGTTCCCCAGCCGGCAGTCGGGGCGGACGAAGTGGTCGCAGCTGTAGACGTCGCCGCGCGGGTCGATCACCGGCACGTTGCACTCCGGGCGCAGGACGCAGAGGGTGTGCCCGAGCCCGAAGGCCGCGCGCGCCGCCTCCTCGAAGAGCTGTACCCGGACGCGCCCGATGTCGCGCTCGAGCCAGCGGTCGAAAACCGCGCACAGGAACCCCCCCCACCCTTCGGCGGTGACCGAGCGGCCGCTCACCCCCCCTCCGGGAACCGGCTCCACCAGGGGCAGAAAGGAGAGGTCCCCGAACCCCGCGTCCACAAAAAAATCGTAGACCTCCACGGGAAAAGGGGCGTTGCCCGAATGGATGACGGCCAAAGCCTCGACCGGGACCCCGCGGCGCCTGAGGCGCTCGCACGCCCCCATGACGAGGGCGTGGGTGGCGCCGCCGCCGGGAGCCACACGATAGAGGTCGTGAAAGCGCGCGGGCCCGTCAAGGCTGAGGCCGACGCGGAACCCTTCGTCGGCCAGGAAGCGGCACCACTCCCCGTCGAGGAGCAGGCCGTTGGTCTGGATCCCGTTTTGGATCTCCCGGTCCGGGGGGCAATGCCTTTTCTCGAGCGCCACGATCCGGCGGAAGCGGCCGAGGCCGTAGAGGGCGGGTTCGCCGCCGTGCCAGGCAAAGGGGATCACCCCGCCCGGGGCGCAGTCGATCTGCTGCCGGATGGCCGCCTCGAGCACCTCTTCGGGCATCCGGCGGGAGTCCCCGTGGGGGATGGCGTAGCAATAGGCGCAGTCGAGGTTGCACCAGGTCCCCACCGGCTTGGTAAATACCTGGTATTCCAAGGGCATGGCCGTCCCCGGTTTCAGTGGAGGGTGGTGGGGAGGCCCAGGTCTTCCAGCAGGGCGACGAGGGCACGCATCCGGGCCTCGGAGGGGGGAACGGCTTCGAGCACCTTCCCCCGGTTTTCGATCCGCTGGTACTTGACGACGCCGAGGTTGTGGTAGGGGAGGAGCTGCACCACCTCGACCGCCGCGCCGAGCGAGAGGCAGAAAACGCCGATCTCCCGGATGGCGGCGTCCGAGTCGTTGAAGTCGGGGATGACGGGGATACGGACCTGCATCTTCCCCCCCCGCGCGGCGATCAGCCGGGCGTTGCGGAGGATCAGGGTATTCGATACCCCGGTCGCCGCCCGGTGGATCTGCGCGTCCATCTGCTTGAGGTCGTACAGAAACAGGTCGGTGTGGGCGAGCGCTCGCTCCACGACGCCCGCGGGCACGTGCCCGGTCGTGTCGAGGGCGGTGTGGATCCCCTGCTCCTTCAGCTTCTCGAGGAAGCGGAGCACGAATTCGGGCTGGCAGAGGGGCTCCCCCCCCGAAACCGTGACGCCGCCGCCCGAATTCTCGTAGAACGGCCGGTCCCTGAGGACGCGCGCAAGGAGCTCTTCCAGGGTGTAGTCCGTCCCGCAGATCTCGAGCGCCTTCGGGTAGCACTCGCGGGTGCATGCGCCGCAGGCGTCGCACGAGGAACGGTCGATCCGGACCAGCCGGATCTCCTCCCCGCTCGCCGCGTTCCGGGTTGTGTCGCCGGGGGAGAGGGCCCCGCGGGGGCAGGCCGCGAGGCAGCGGCCGCACTTTTCGATACCGATGCAGCGCACGGCCAGCCAGCTGAGCTGCGGGGCGAACGATTGCGATTCGGGGCTGTGGCACCAGGGGCAGGTGAGGGGGCACCCCTTGAAAAAGACGGTGGTGCGGATCCCCGGGCCGTCCTGGATCGAAAAGCCCTGGATGTCGTAGACCTTCCCCGTGAGCTCCGTTTCCATGGGCTATAGGTTGAGCTCGGTGCGCCGGATGATGTCGTCCTGGCTGGCCCGGTAGAGCTCGACGAAATAGGCGGAAAAGCCCGCGATCCGCACCACCAGGTCGCGGTAGTCCTCGGGAACCTCCTGCGCGCGGCGCAGGGTGTCGGCGCCGACGATGTTGAACTGCATCTCCATCCCCCCCAGGGCGAAATAGGTCCGGATCAGGGCGATGAGCTTCCCCTTGCCGCTTTCGCTCGCCAGCGCCGTGGGGTGAAAGCGCATGTTGAGCAGCGTCCCGTTCGAGAACTTCTTCTGGTCGATGACCGACACGGACCGGAGGGTGGCCGTGGGTCCCGAGCGGTCCATCTGCTGCACGGGCGAGATGCCGTCCGAAAGCGGGGTCCCCGCCTTGCGCCCGTCGGGGGAGGCGGCCGTCGACATGCCGAACAGGACGTGGGCGGTGACGGGGAAGAGGCCGGCGGCCCAGCGGCCGCGCGGGCCGGTGGCGGCGTTGACCGCGTCGCCGTAGACATCCGTGGCCCAGCGGGCGAAGCGGTCCGCGTCGGGGTCGTCGTTGCCGTAATGGGGCCCCTCGCCCAGGATCCGCTGGTGCAGCTCCTCGTGCCCTTCCCAGTCGGCCATGACGGCGTCGTACAGCTCCCGGGCGGTGACGCTCCGCTCGTCGTAGACGAGGCGCTTGACCACGGCCAGGCTGTCGGCGATGTTGCCGATGGCGATGGCGGCGTTGCCGGTGGAGTTGTGCCGCGCGCCCCCCTTCATGACGTCCCGGCCCGATTCCATGCAGCCGTCGACGGTGGCCGAAAGGAGCGGGAGCTGCATCTGCTCCGAGGCGACCATCTCCCAGGTGTTGACCAAACTGACGTGCCAGCCGACGAAGTACTCGATCTGCCGTTTGACCGCGTCGAGGACCTCGTCGAACGTCTCCATCTCGTACAGGTACCCGGTCGGCAGCCCCACCCGGCCCCCGCGCCGGCCGTCGGGGCCCGGCATCGGGTTGTGCCCGTCGTTGATGGCGAGCAGGAAGGCGTTCAGCAGGTTGAAGAACGACTCGGTCCCGTTGCCGCCCGGGCACGCCCACTCGTCCCCGCACCCCTGCGGCTCCACGCAGCCGATCAGGCAGTAGTTGCGCGCGCTCTCGATGGGGAGCCCGCGCGCCATGAGGGCGGGAATGATGACGTCGTCGTTCTCGAACGTCGGCACCCCCCCGGCGATGCGCGTCGTCTCGATGGCGGCGTCCCAGAGTTCCGGCGGCGTCCCCTTGTGGATCCGGAGCGACTGCGGCGGGTCGTGAAGCAGGAGCCGGCCCGAGGACTGCAGCATCATGTAGGTCACGGGGTTGGTCGCGTCCCGGCCGTCCGGGGTGACCCCTCCGAGCGTCATCAGCTGCCCGCTGGTGTAGCCGGGGCCCGAGAGGGTCGCGAAGTATGGCCAGATTTTGTTCATTTCCGCGACTTTAAGATAAAAAAGATCAAGTAATTCTTGAGCTTTTGCGGCCGTGATCCGGCCCTCGGCGAGGTCGGCCTGGTAAAAAGGCCCGAGGTACTGGTCCACCCGCCCGAAACTGATGCCGTGCTGCTGGGCGTCGAGGCAGAGTCCGACCTGGTAGAGGAACATGCACTGGATCGCGTCGTGAAAAGACCGGCAGGGGTTGGCCATGATCCAGCCCAAGCTGTCGGCCATCTCCAGAAGCTCGGCCTTCCGCTCCGGGTCGGTTTCGGCCGCCGCCTGGCGCGCGCACTCCGCCGCGTAGCGGCGCGCGAGGGTGATCATCCCGTCCGATACGATCGTGACGGCGCGGTAGAAGTTGTAGCGCTCGGCCCCGGTGCCGTACATCCGCCCCTCGAGCTCGCGCATTTTTTCCTCCGCTTCGGCCCGGATGGAGCCGAAGCCGCGGCGCAGGGCGGTCTCGAAGTTGGCGACGAAATGGCCGGTGGGGGAGGAGCAGGTGCCCGTCGTCCCGAAATAGGTCACGCCGCTGCCGGCCGCGGCGAAGTAGCCGGGGGGGATGTACTCGTCCACCTTGGCGCTCAGGCACTCCTTGCGCCAGTAGTCGCCGGTCTCGAGCAGGTAGCGGGTGTCCTCCTCGGAGATGTCGTAGGGGTCGGTGTCGCGCTTCGGGATGGTGCCGGCGCCGAGTTCGTCGAGAAACCAGCCGAAGGAGATCTCCGGGTAGAGGGCGCAGGCGCGGTAGCGCGTGGCCTGCCAGCCGACGATCACCTCGCCGGGGTTGACGAGCACCGGGAGCTTCTCGCAGATGTTGCGGAAATTCCTGGCCCGTTTAAGGATCCCCTGCAGCTGCGGGTGCTCGCGGTAGAAATCGGTGACGATCCGGTAGCGGGCGGTGCAGATGCTCGGTTTCGCCGTGCGGTACTTCTCCCGGATGGCGGCGACGCGGTCGGTGACGGGGCTCAACACATACATGCGATTCCTCCCGGGGCCCAAGGGCCCGAAAGATCATTCTACCGGGAATCGCCCCCGCCCGACAATGGATTAACCGCCGACCTGCATATGTAGTCCGCTACTGAGCCCGGGCTGCATATGCGGATCCGGTCTAAGTCCGCCCCCTCCGCTCACCGAACACATCGTGACCCGGCACCCCGATGAGGCTTTCCGGAAACGGGCAGCTGCGAATCCATTTGTTTAATAGTTGATTCTTGCGCGGCACGGAATTAAAATGCATTCACTCAGTTGTGTTTCTTCTCCATCTGGCTGAGGAAAAAACCATGTTTGAACAAAAAAGAGGTTTGATTGTCAGCTTTATGCTTCTAGCAGCGGTCTTGCTGCCGGGCAGTCCATTGATGTCGCAAAGTTGCCCAATGAATCCGCATGGGGCATGCAACAGCGGGCAAGTCATGTGGTTTGCTTCATGCGACTGCGATCCGCATGGCTGCGAAGAGATCGGGCCGCCGTATTATGTGTGCTGGGTAGCTCCGTGCTGGAGTGCCAGCTTGCTGTGTTCGGAAGTCAACACCCTCAGCGGTTGTGGACCTGGCAATATGGGCTACATATGGTGCCCCTGTCCATGGTGGCTGTGCGGACTGTAGCATTGCCTCATCTTCTGGTCGCAGTGTTGTTTCCAGCAAAGGGGAGGAAACCATGAATCAGCTCAGAAAACGGATCGGACTGTATACGGGATTTGCGCTGGCTTTATGTGTCCTGGTTGTTTTTGCGCTCAACTCCACGGTAAGGGGGCAGGAACCCAGTTTGCCCTTTACGGCTCTCTACAATGAAACATCCACAGATCCGACCACGGGACACACGGCGCAAAAGCAAAATCTTTACTGGGCCCTCAGAAGCGACGGAGCGATATCCACGGGGTGGCTCGACGAGCGACATGGGCAACGCAACATACGAGACATCCGAGGGATGCGCGACGTTACGCTGTCGGATTTTCACAAGCTCAAGACTACGGTCGATTTTTCCAACCTTGGGATCGCCATTCCTTCACGATCGAAGCTGTCGGACTGCCGCCCCGATGCCACGGTTTCCTTCCTGGGGACCGGGAGGGTCGAAGGGTACGACACCTTCCGATACCAGCGCATAACGCCGCTGGGTGACGGCAGGGTGGAGGCCACCGAGTGGTATGCTCCCGGCCTCGGCTGCTGGTGCATTCAAGCGGAGGGGCGAAGATACGATTCCGAAGGAACCCTCACCGGGCTGTTCGTAAAGAAAACGACCCGCGTCCTTCCAGGGGATCCGGACGGCTCCTTTTTTGATGTTCCTGACGAATATGCCGAAACCACGCCGTCGGACCGTGAGAAAACAGTACTCCTGCAATCGGTCAAGGATCGCGAGGGCTCATCGGGATCTGCCGACTTCCGGATCTCCCCTGCGGTTCAATCCCTGCTAGAGTCGCAGGATGATGTCTACAACGCCATGAAGAAATAGGAATCGCATCCGGGACGTTGAGGGACGCGGTACAAACGCTAGGAAGCATAGGGATATTACAGGAAGCATCTGCTGCCGTTTTCGGAAATCAGCGCTCGCGCATCAACAGATTTCGCCGGACTCCAGGTCGATCTTGAACAGGTTCCATAGTTCGCTCAAGGCATGCACCGTAGCCGGACGAAGCCTCTATCCCCATCATACCTGTGCTGACGGTGTGGATGGCGCCGTTTTATAATCCCCGCAGGCGAATCTCGGGGTGGAACCAACAGCGGAAGGGGAGGAGCGGACCAATCAGCAGGTTGAAGGTTCGATTCCTTCACGGCTCACCAGAACCCCCAGCCATCTCAAGCAGAACCCTCACCGGAGAATTCCTCCGGGCCCCTGAATTCAGAATCCTTCGCTCAAACCACCCCTGGCCTCATTAGATACATAGCCGGAAGGTCCGGCAGGGTCACCGCCGGGAGGGCAGGCCTATGGGTTGTCCGGCCGCTGTGCTCGAAGCCTGGCGTTGCTGTGCCGTGCGCGAGTCGGCCGAGGCCTATCTCCCGCGCCGGCCGGAGAAAACCGTGCTCCATGAAACGGTCGCCGGGCACCTGGCAACCTTCCTGGCCCGGCAGCGCGAGCGCAGCCGGCCGGTACCCCGCTTCGTCGAGCGCGAACTGCGCAAGTTCCTCGAGTGCGGTGCGGCGGCCGGGGGATTTCTGCGCATGCACTGCGACGGTTGCGGGATCGACCGGATCGTGCCCTATTCCTGCAAATGCCGCGGCTTCTGCCCCTCCTGCTGCGGCCGGCGCATGGCGGATACGGCCGCGCACCTCGCGGACCGGGTTTTTCCCGAGGAACCGGTCCGGCGACGGGTGCTGTCCGTTCCCTATCCCTTGCGTTACCGCCTCGCCTATGACGCTTCGCTGGTGACTGCCGTCGCCAGGATCTTCCAGCGGACTGTATTCGCCTCCATCCGCCGCCGGGCGGGGATGCGGTCTCGGAACCGCCGCGCCCGCTCGGGCGCCGTCCTCTTCATCTAGCGCTTCAGCGATGCGCTCAATCTCGACCCCCATTTCCACATGCTTGCCCTGGACGGCATCTACCTGGAAAACGGCGAAGAGGTTCCCGTCTTCCGTCGCGTTTTGGCGCCCGATGACAGGGAAGTGGCGCGCGTGGCGCGGCGCGTCCGGCAGCGGGTCGGGAGACTTCTGAAGGCCCGGGGACTGGATTCAGAAGCCGATGCGTACGGTGTGGACCAGCTGTGGGACGAGCAGCCTCTGCTGGCCGAACTGTACAGCGCCTCGGTTTCGGGGCGGGTGGCCACGGGACCGCGTGCCGGAAGAGGCGTCATCATGCTGGGAGCGCAGCCGGGTGAAGGGGTCGAGCCCGTCAAAGCCGGTTGCGCGGCCTCCGGCGGGTTCAGTGTTCATGCCGGCGTCGCTGCTCCCGCCCATGACCGCAAACGTTTGGAGCAACTGGCACGCTACGCCGCGCGTCCCCCGATCGCCACCGGGAGGCTGTCGCGCCTGGAGGACGGCCGGCTGCTCTACCGCCTCAAGAGGCGCTGGAGCGACGGGACGAGCCACGTCGTCTATCATCCGCTGGAACTGATGCAACGCCTGGCGGCCCTGGTGCCGCCGCCGCGCTACAACATCATCAGTTATTACGGGGTGCTGGCTCCCCGGTCCGCCTTCCGCCCGAGGATTGTCCCGCGGTCGAAACCGGAATCGGATGAATCCCCGGACGGCTCTCAGGGCAGCCTCAGGGCTTCCGCGGAGAGCCAGGCAAGTCCGGAAGCCGAAAACAGGGGGCAGGGAAAAAAGAGAAATTATTCCTGGGCTCAACTGATGGCACGGGTCTTCGAACTGGACGTCTTCTGCTGCCCCCGCTGCGGGGGTAGAATGCGGATCATGGCCGCCATCGACTCACCGGAGGCCATCACGAAAATCCTTGCCTGCCTGGGCCTCCCGATCCGCCCGCCACCCGTGGCCCCGGCCGTGCCCGACCCGGAATCGCTGTTTTTTTGACCCGCCCCGGCAGCCAATCCGCCCCTGCAATAAATACCGCCGTGTCAAAAATCCAATATTGATCGCTCCGATCTTCGGTTACAATACCCCCATAGTCAAGATGATACCGCCTGAGTCGACATAAGGAGACTTATCGGAATAGGGGAGGGGGAAGGGAATACCGGCGCCCTGACGAATACGGCAGCTGATCCTTCCTATCCTGCAGACGGGAAACTGGAATCGGTTACACATTATGATCAATTGGGCAGAGCCTACTTAAACCAAACATCGGACGGATCCCCGATAACGGGGAGCAGCGATGGAATAAAGACCGCAGCGATATATTCCTATCCATCGGGCGGGCGCCGGGTATTCAGCACGTCACCATACAGGAACGTGGACAGGAGCGATCCGGGATTCGAGTGGACCTGCACGCAATATGATCTGCTGGGGCGCATAATAGCAACGGCTGCGTTCAAGGGTGCCGCACAACCCACAAGCTGCGAACAGACCACAAATCGCACAGGAATTACCCGCATGGAGTACGACGCCGAATGGACGACGGTGACCGATCCTGCGCTAAAGGCAAGAAAGCAAAGGGTTGACGGCATGGGACGGATGGTCGAGGTCGTGGAGGATCCCGGCGCGCTCAATTATGGCACCACCTACGCCTATGATGTTACGGATAACCTCCTGCAGGTGACGCAGGGGGTCCAAAATCGGTATTATTCCTATAGTACACTGGGCCGATTGCTGCAGGCGAGCAACCCCGAGAGCGGGAATACGAATTACTCCTATATGGAAAGCGGAGATCTGCTGACGAGGACCGATGCGCGCAATATAAGTGCCGCGTATTCCTACGATGCCCTGCAGCGACTCCTGACAAAGGACTATAGTGACAGCACGCCGGATGTAACCTATGAATACCACACTTCCGCTACATCGACTGCTCCCGACATCGGAAACCTGAAGTCCGCCAGTTCGAGCGTGGCATCGGCCTATTACGTTTACAATTCTCTTGGCAATGTTGCGGCCAGCGCCCATGGTATCAGCGGATATGGGGGAGACCTGATATTCAGCTACGACTGGTATCTCAATGGCGCGCTTAGGGGGATGCAGTACCCTTCGGGAAGAGAAGTGAATTATGATGTGGATGACGCGGGAAGGACGAACAAGGTCTATTCTGGCGCATTGAATTATGCGGATATGACGGCTGCGGGAATCAACTATCCCTTTACGGCCGGAGGCCGCGTCGCCCAGATGAAACTTGGCAACAATCTCTGGGAGACGATGGATTACCAGGCGCCCGGGACGACGACGCATTACAGGTTGGGAACGACCCTGGGAAGCGGAAACGTAGTGGAAATCGGTTACAATTTTTGGGCCACGGAGAATAATGGGAATGTGGCCAGCCAGGTGATCAACCGCCCGGGAAGGACCTGGACGCAAAATTACACGTATGACAATCTGAACCGGCTGTTTACGGCGAATGAGAGCGGCAGCTGGAGTCGGGAATACGGGTACGACCGCTACGGAAACCGCTGGGTAGCATCGTCGCAGGGACTGGCATATGCGGATTCACGGGAACCCACCTTGCCGAGTCATTTCAGTAACGCAACAAATCGGCTCACGACCGCCGGAGCGCAGTTTGATGCGGCTGGCAATCAGACGACTTACACTCCCTATGATCTGGCCTATGATGCCGAAAACCGGAACATAGCGGTCACGAGCACGGGGAACGGCAACGGAGCGTTTGCTTACGACGGCGACGGCCAACGGGTAAAGAAGGTCTGGACGCCCTATGGCGGCGCGGCAACGACGACCTATTATGTCTATGACGCGCTGGGTAAATTGGCGGCGGAATACTCCAGTCAGGCGCCGGCAAGCGCTGGAACATCCTATTTGTTTGCGGATATGCTGGGAAGCGTGCGGACGATAACGAATTCGAGCGGAACGGTGGTGGAAAATTACGACTATCTACCATTTGGCCGGATGCTGAGCAGTTCGGACTATAACCGGGCGAATATGAATTTCCCGGCCAATCCTGATGCCTGGATCGATAGCAATGCCCCGCAGAAGTTTACCGGCAAAGAACGGGATGAGACCGGGCTGGATTACTTTCTATTTAGAAATTACTCTGGGGCACAAGGCAGGTTTCTATCCCCGGATCCGGCAAATTTCGGAGCCAGAGTCGCCAATCCGCAGAGCTGGAACGCATATTCATATGTGCTTAATAATCCATTGAGATATGTTGATCCCTTTGGGCTTTCTGAATGGTGTTACCAAGATGGCGCAGCAATGTCATGTGATGCTACCAATACATGGCTGACAGCTGGTGCGGGAGTAGTAATTCCAGCTGATATGCCACTTAGCTTTTATGACGGAAAGAGCTTTAATCTGCTTATCGTAGGTGCGGAAACACCCCTGACATATGCGAGCTTTTCGGCGCTTTCCATGTTGAATGAATGGAATGGAAGGTTTTTGACGAATGAGCAGTTCTATGATATACAACGCGCAAGTAAAACTTATGAGCAACATCTTAATCTTAACGCGCAAGAGCTTGCAAATTTGATGGGATCTTCTGTTGATCAAGCTTTGGGATGGATAAATCAAGGAAGCTATGGCGAAACAGGAAGTCCTTGGCTTGCCGGAGGGAACTGGAACTTTACACTTAATGAAAATGCCCCCGTCCGATTGCGGCAAATGGTGAATGTATCAAAAGATAAGCGGTATCCCGGTTGGAATTCCCTTCATTTGCATAGTGAACCATCTCATCATTTTCACGTGGATACTGCATCAGGAGGGAACCCCTGGTATGGCTCATTGAAAGATATGGGACTATGGCTTATTCATGGAGCAATCGATGTAGGTTTGGGAGAAACAATATTTTCGCCTATGGGATTTCCACGATAATGAGTAGATATATTGTCATCTTGGGCTTTTTTGTATTGGGATATCAAGGCATTTTGTTTGCTATAGATAAACCGGTTTGGTCATTGGATTTAAGTACACTTAATGTCCCTCCAAATTGGATATGGCGTTCGGATATATCGGAGTCGCGATATTCGCGTATAAGTCTGCAATTTTCTGCCGCGGATGAAGTCATAATCAGTTGGTTTCGGCAAAATAGGCAAATCGAACTGGCAACCAAGAGCAGTCCTGAGAAAGCTGGTTCTGACTTTGTTTCACTGTTTATAGACAAGACAGACGGAAAGCTCATAAAGAAATCGGAGTGGCCTGTCTTAGGTGAGTCAGGATATTTAGCCCAAATTGGATATGGTTCACGAATCCAACCTCTTTCATCAGGTGTATATGCGGGAATAATTAATGGCCACCTGCAAGTGTTAGATTCCAACCTAAAAATGCTTAGTGACAGGATCCTTGATCTACCGAAAGGACAATATTGGGCATACGAATTAATTACACCTCGTTCCGGGCCGTTTTTTATATTGAAGCTAGGTTATACCCTCTACAACTCAAGAATAGAGGTCATCGACTCGCGCATTTCAAAGACGGTTGAGCAGGAAGATGTCACGGATCTGGATGTTCAAGATATCTGGGGAGACCATATTCTGGGAATTCAAAAACAAGGACCAGATAATTACATTCTTAAGGAGAAACGTATTGGCGGTCCCTGGGAACCTTTCGGAATCAAGGTGGGGCAATATTCTCAAGTGCAATATACTACTCTAGGCATGGCGGTTACCTATCAGATACCAAATACTTCTGAATTTCGTAGCTATTGGTTTTCGATAAATGGAGGAAAGAGAAGTGAGCCTGTAATTTTGTCGAAACATGAAGGAATCATGAGAGTCATGCCTGCTCGGCAGGCTTCTGTGATTGCAATGGAATATTCGAAATTGAGTGGTCTTAGGTTATTGCTCGATAAAAATCCATTACATTGGATTGTCGTTTATGACTTGGTGACTCAAAAAATCCTTTTAAAAACAAAAGCAGAAGAAGGCATCCTAGGTTGCGCATTATCCTCGGATGGTCGATATCTTGCTGTCCTGACGGAAAAGAAGGTAGAAATGTATGCGGTGCCGGGCAAAGTGGCAGCAGGTGAATAGGGGAAGCAATCCCATTTTTTTACAATACCCCCATAGTCAAGATGATACCGCCTGAGTCGACATAAGGAGACTTATCGGAATAGGGGAGGGGGAAGGGAATACCGGCGCCCTGACGAATACGGCAGCTGATCCTTCCTATCCTTGCGATCTACTTCCACTGCGGAGGTTTCGATCAATATCCGAATCTTGAAAGCACCTTGCCATGATATTGATGAACCACAATATGTAGGGGGTCCTGTTAATCCCCACATTAAAAGGAACGGGAGCGCCTCCTTTCTATTCAGCCCAGTTTTCAACCTTTAATGATTTAATTCTTAGAAATTCTTTGTCATTATTTGTGACTAATACCAAATTCTTACTTAGAGCATGAGCAGCAATAAGCATATCAAGTGGGCCAATTACTTTGCCCTGTGATTCAAGCTCAGTGCGAATCATTCCATAATATTTTGATGCAGCCTCATCATATGGCAAAATTTCAAATGGGGTGAGAAACTCTTCAAGTCGTTGAGCATTCTGTTTTTTAAAATTGCTTTTTGCAACACCATAATTTAATTCGGATACTGTGATAGTCGATATGCCGATTTGTCCAACTTCTGTATTTTTAAATTTTTGAATTACTTTGGAAGGTTTTTGGTTCATTAAATAAATACAGATATTGGTATCAATCAAATAGATCATTTAAACCATCCCTATCCTGTTGAGAATCAGGCTGATTCCTGTCGGTCATAAATGGTTCGTCATATTTTTTTAAATTTTCTTCCCAAACACCCCATACTGATTTATCTTTAGGTATTATTAAAATTCCTTGAGAAACTTTTTTAATATATACTTCCTTACCTTCGAATCGATAAGTCTTGGGCAAACGCACTGCCTGACTTCGCCCGTTAGTAAATAATTTTGCAGTATCCATTTTGTCCTCCAAATCGGTGAGCTATACCATTGAGTATATACCGCCGAATTTGAATGTCAAGGTCTAAAAAGTCCAATAATTGCTTAAAGGTAAACCCCCGGCTATGCGGGGGTTTACCTTTAAATTATTAAAGAGCTTCTCGGTTTCCTTTCAATGTCAAGCCTCTTAGCCCGAGAAAATTCAGTGCGCCCCAACGGCGCAGATCGCTGGTGTGTGCCCTCTACGAAATTGTTGCCGATTTTTGATGCAAAATCGGTAGAGTAATTAGCCTCCACCTGAACTCCAGGATTCCCTGGGCCACGAGGGCCCGTGATATGGCGCGGCGGCTCATGGATGCGCGCATCGATCGGCCGAGATCGGCACCGATCGCATAGCCACGCTCAACCCGAACCTCCTCGCGAAAAGCTTCCACTCGTTCTCGGAACTGCTGCCTTTCGTCCGCTGAAATCAGAAGACGAAGGTTCCAGCGCTCATTTGGTGTAGGTGCATGAAAGCCGCCGGGCCGGCTGGTCTCATTGGACCTGAGGCGCGCCGCCTCCACGTCATCGCATGTCCATTCACCCGGGCGGTCGTGCCGGGCGGATTCGTGATGCGCCCGGGTCTTCAGGGAGCCGATGCCGGCCTCGCACGCTCCATTATAGGACGGAATGCGCGGCGGCGATAGCAAATGATCTACTTCTTGTTGCTTCAAAAAATCCTCCATCTCCTCAGCGATAAAGGCGCTGCCGTTGTCCGATTTGATCACCAGCGGAACGCCGTATTGCCGGAACAGGGCCCTGAGGGCCAGTATGGTTGTCGGAGCGTCGGCCCTTTCAACGGGCAGCGATAATAACTGCTTGCCGCTGGTGAGATCGCGCACCACCAGGATCCAGGGATAGATGCCATCCACCGGAACCGGGGGTTCGGCATAATCCATCGCCCAGACCGCGCCCACGCGCTTCCAGCGCAGCGCATGGATCAGCGCCCGGCTCCTTTTCCAATGGCTGTTGCGGTACAAGTGTTGCATATACTCCAGTTCCCGCCGCGCCACTTCCGGGAAGAGCTCCTGCAACACCGCCAGCCCGACTCCGGGACCCATCAGGTCGAAAATGGCGTCGACGGTCTCGCGCGTTTCCCGGTCGGCCGTGTGCACCGGCCGGCCTCGGGGTTCGGTTTCCAGGTGGACCGCTTTCCAGTTCTCCTCCCAGTTGCCCACGGTACTGACCGATAGTCCTACATAGTGCGCTGCCTGAGGGCGGCCGACCCGCTGCAGATGCATCCAACGGACGAAGGCGACGGTTTCCCAACGCACGCTCTTCTCCAGCATCCGCCGCGATTGTTGGGCGGCAAAACCACGGACTATCCGGTCCTCAGTCTCTTCGGTGCGTATTCCGGACCATGTTGGCCGTCGATTCCGGAGTCAAGTTGGCCACTGATTCCGCGCTGAAGTTGGCCACCCATTCCGGTGGGAAGTTGGCCATTTTGGAGGTCACTCCGGAATGGATGGCCAACATCGCACCGGAATAGACGGCCAACATCCCGGAATGCTTTGAAAAGCGTAAGCGGCGCTGGACAACCGCTGGTAGGGTACTTCCCAAAGGAGGAAGAATCCGATGCCAGCACGGAGATTGTCCATGCGCAAGATACGAGAAGTCTTACGTTTAAAGTTCGGTTTGGGTTTAAAAGACCGGGCGATCGCCCGCAGCTGTTCCATTCCCCGAAGTAGTGTCGCCAATTACGTTTACAGGGCAAGCCAGGCCGGATTGAACGCGTGGCCCCTGGTCCCCGACCTGGACGACGAGGCACTGGAAAAGCTCCTGTTTCCGCCCGGGATCGTTAAAGTGGCCCCCCCAAAATCGGTCACTCCGGATTTTGCCTGGATGCACGAGGAGCTCCGCCGCCACAAGCATGTGACCCTGCAGTTGCTTTGGGACGAATACAAACAAGCGCATCCTGACGGTTATCAGTACAGCCAGTTTTGTGAGCTTTACCGGCGCTGGGCCCGCAAGATCGATGTTGTCCTGCGCCAGGAGCACCACGCCGGCGAAAAGATGTTCGTGGACCATGCCGGGCCGACCGTACCTATTGTCGATCAGGATACCGGCCAGATTCGGAACGCCTCCATCTTCGTTTCTGTGCTGGGCGCCAGCAACTATACGTACGCCGAGGCAACCTGGAAGCGCGATCTGTTCTCCTGGATCGGTTCGCATACCCGCACCGCGGAGTTTTACGGGGGTGTAGCGACCATCACCGTTCCCGACAACTGGAAAACGGGCATCAAGGATGCCTGCTACTACGATCCCGAGCTTAATCCCACCTATGCCGACTGGGCGGCTCATTATGGCACCGTGGTCATTCCGGCCCGGGTTCGCAAACCACGGGACAAGGCGAAAGTGGAAGCGGGGGTTCTGATTGTGGAGCGATGGATCCTGGCGGCGCTGCGTCACCACACGTTCTTTTCCCTCAGCGAGCTGAATGCGGCCATCCGCGAGTTGCTCGTCCGCCTGAACAACCGCAGGTTTCGCAAACTGGACACCACGCGCGCCAAGCTGTTTGAGACGCTCGAAAAGCCGATGCTCAAGCCCCTGCCGCCGGAACCGTTCCGCTTTGTCCGATATAAGAACGTCCGAGTAAACATGGACTATCACGTCGATATCGATGGTCACTATTACAGCGTTCCTTACCAATATGTTCGCGAAGAGCTCGAAGCCCGCATCCTGGAGACCAGCATTGAGATTGTCCGTAAAGGACGTCGCATCGCTACACATGTTCGCAGCAATGTTGTCGGAAAGCACAGCACCTTGGCCGAACACCGTCCTCCGAAGCATCAGGACCTGGAGTGGACGATGGAGCGCTTTGTGGAAAAGGGGCGGGCCGTCGGACCGTCGACCGCAGTCCTGATCGAACGTATCCTTCAATCCCGGAGACATCCCGAACTCGGTTATAGATCCTGCCTGGGAGTGCTTCGCCTCGGCAGCCGCTACACGAACGAGCGCCTCGAAGCTGCCTGTCACCGTGCCGTTGCCATGAACGCTTGTTCCTACCGCAGCATAAAATCCATGCTCGCAACCGGGTTTGATCGCCAACCGCTGGAAGAGCCCGACATTCCCCCAGCCCATCAGGAGACCCACGCCAATGTCCGCGGCGCGACCTACTACGGGAAGGAGGTTGAAGCCTGATGCGAGAACAAACATTCGAAAAGCTCTACAGTTTGAAACTGCACGGCCTGGCGCAAGCGCTTGAGGAGCAGATCCGGAATCCCGAAGCATCTTCACTCAGCTTTGAAGACCGCCTCGCCGTGCTGGTGGACGCGCAGTGGCTCTGGCGCGAAAACCGTGCCGTGGCTTCGCGGCTCCGCAAGGCCCGGCTGAAGATGCCGGCATGCATGGAAGATATCAATTACCGGCATCAGCGACAGCTGGATAAGTCGCTGATGCGCAGCCTGGCCTCGTGCGATTGGGTGAAGCAGCATCACAACATCACCATTAGCGGCGCCTCCGGTCTCGGCAAGACCTACCTGTGTTGTGCGCTGCTGGAGCAGGCCTGTCGCAAAGGGTACACGGCCTATTATGCTTCGGCTCCCAAGTTTTTCCGGCAGCTGGCCATCGGCTATGCTGATGGCAGCTTTGATCGTCTTCTGTCCAAGTTGGCGCGAATCGATGTTCTGGGCCTGGATGACTGGGGTCTTACGCCGCTGAGTGAAATGGAACGACGCCACTTCCTGGAGGTCATGGATGATCGGGGTGGGTCCCGCTCTACCGTGCTGACCAGCCAGTTTCCGGTGGAGAACTGGCATAACCTGATTGGCAGCCCCACGCTGGCGGATGCGGTCATGGAGCGGATCCTTTCCAACAGTTACAGACTTACGCTCTCCGGCGATACCATGCGGCCGGTCAAGAAGGCCCTGCAGGCTTCTGGGAAGGAGGGTGTATGAGCTCTGAGACTCTTATCCTGAAGAATCCTCGAGGTTGGTTTGCGGCCGGAGCCGAAGTGCAGAAGGCACTGGATCTGCTCAGCGATGGAGCCTTCCGGCTCTTTATTTACCTCTGCCTGAACGCGCGACGAGACACCGGAGTGCTTGAAGGTAGCCTCACGCAACTGGCAAAAAGCGTCAATAGAGCACAGCACACCGTGCGGCTCTATCTTCGTGAGATGCAAACGGCCGGTATCTGCCGGTTCCGTTTTGGCAAAAGCCCTCTGGGCAACGGGGCGATTGAAGTTGAGGAAGACTTTTGGCCTTATCAAAGACATACACAGGAGGCGGCGACCAACGATTTTGCCGAGTTTATGTCGAAAATCAGAAAGATGCTGCAGGATCGCGCCTGCGTTAAACCGACGGCTTCCGCGGCAGACGAGATTCTTGCGCGCGATTGGTTTGATCGTGGGATAGGCCTCGAATGTATTGAGTGGGCGATTCTGATCGGATGCGTCCGTAAATACGTTTCCTGGCGCAATAACGAAACACGCACCATGATCGTCAGCCTGAAGTACTTCGCGCCGGTTCTTGAAGAAGTCCAGACGATGAAGCCCGATTCGGAATATTGCGCCTACCTGCGCTACCGGCTCATGCGCATGGAAAACGAGTGGAAGCATCAACGCAATCAGTCCTCTTCGAAACCAAAAGAAGATGCCGGCGTTTCTGGCATGGAGTTGTCTTGAGAAATCCCGAACCGGGGATGCCCTGCAACATAGTAGATGTTCTACTATGTTGCAGGCCTTTTATGAAGAAAGGGAATGATGTTGCCCGTGCCGCCTGGGTTTTGATTGACGGAAGTTGGCCATGTAGGTGAATATTAAAACAACCCAGCGTCGCTTCGCTCCGGGGGGTGGCCAACATCACCGGAATGGGTGGCCAACTTCGCCGGAATCCGCACTTCGGTTTTCACCGCGCAGATCCTCCCGATCAACCTTGCGTGCCGCCGCTCCCGCCGTCGGATGGCTCTTGCTTGTCCTGTTTTTTTTAGGCGCCTCCGGGACCTTCACCAGGTGCGGCATCAACAACGCTATCTCCTCCCGGATCTGAGACGCACGGAGCTCGATCCGAAGCTGCCGGTTCTCTTCCTGCACCTCCGCAAGCCGCTCATCTCTCTCGCCTCTGTCCGCCGCAGGTCTCCCCGCGGGCGATGGTTCCAGACTCGCCACCGCACCCGCCATCATCCGGTGCCGCAGTTTGTGAAACTGAGCCTCTCCTATCCCCAGCTCTTCGCAGGCCTCGGAGATCTTCTTCGACCCCGCAAGCGTTTCCAGCATGACCTTCAGCCGCCGACGCGCCTGTCCCGATCCTTCCACTTCACCGACAAGATCGATTCCCGATGGAGGTCTTCCTCTCATGGCCCCTCCTCCATGACTATGACTGGTTTACAGCCGTACTCTCCTGGGGCTCCGCCGCTTCCGTTTTGCGCAGCGCCTCCGCCATCTTCAGCGCCCGGACTACGGGCCGCCGTTTTCTTTTCTTTCTGGCTTTCGCCACAGGAACCTGGATGCCGGCCGTGCGCTGCGAAGCGCGCAGCAGCGCCTGCTTGCGCGCGCACTCCCGCTCGAGGCGCGTGACCTGCTTTTTCAGTTCCAGCACTTCCTTCTCGGCCCGAACCCCGCGCCTTCCGGTCCGCGGTTCACAGGCCGCCACCAGCCCGTTCATGGCCCGCGTCTCCAGCGCGTAATAACGCGGCAACGTGACTCCGAGCGCCGCAGCTCCATCCCCCGGGGTCCATTCCCCCGCAAGCACCTCGAGAATCGCCGCCGCCCATCGCCGGGCAAGGGCGCTTCCCCCGTCCAACCGCGGACCCACGCCTTTCTTTTTTCTAGTTTCATTCATGGCGACCTCCCGTCAGCTCATCCAGCACCGACTCTCCCGGGGCCTGCGGTTCCTCGTTCCCGTCACCGCCCGGCATTACTCCCTGCGGGCATATCGGGTCCGGCATGCCCACAGGCTCCGCCGTTCTCTCCCGCGGTCCCACCAGTTCGATTTCACGACGCTCTCCTTCCTCCCGCGTCAAAATCACCCGCTCGCCTTCCGCATGCACGCTGAAGCTCCGTCCCGCCACCTGTCCGGTCAGGTAGAACGGATCCTTGGGAATCCCGTTCCGGGCCAGCGCCAGCGCGTTGGCTGCCACCCTTTCTTTCAGTACCTTCAGTACTTCCGGCGCCGCTTGAAAGAACCGGTCCGCCGGGACCAGGCCATCGATCCCCTGATGCGGCCGCTGAAAGTTGTAGTGATCGATGAAGTGCCCGATGCGCCGCCGCGCGTCCTCGAGGTCCAGAAAGACCGCCGTGCCCACGCATTCGCGCCACAGTGTCCCCCAGAACCGTTCGATCTTTCCCAGCGTCTGCGGTCGCCGAGGCGTCGCCACGATCTGCCGTATCCCGCGCGCTTCGCACTCCCGGGCAAACGCGCTCTTTCCCCGCCAGGTCACGTATTGAGTCCCATTATCCGTCAACAGCTCCGCCGGTGCCTGATAATTTGCGATCGCCGCCCGCAGCACCTCGATCACCAGCGCCGCCGAGGCTGTCGCATGCAGCCCGTAACCCACCATGAAGCGGCTGTAATCGTCCATGAACCCCACCAGGTGCACCCGCCGGTTCTGCCGCTTGAGCACGAACGTAAACAGGTCGGTCTGCCACAACTCGTTGGCCCTGCTCCGCTCAAAGCGCCGGATCCGGTCTGGATGAATGCGCGGCTGCCGTTCCTCCAGTTCATACCCGGCATCGTGCAGAACCCGCGCCACCGACCCCGCGCTTACGCCCAATCCCGGTCCGCGCGCCAATACATCCGTGATCCGCTGGCAGCCCCAGTCGGGATTGTCCTCTTTCAACATCAGGATCGAGCGCCGCGTCACCTCCGGCACCCGGCTCCCGCGCCGCGAGCCGCGCGGCTTGTCCGCGAGCCCCGCCGGTCCTTCATCCTCAAAACGTCGCTTCCAGGCATACAACGAATGCTTCGTCAGCCCTACAAGCGGCGCAAAATCGCCGGCCGGCAACTGGCTCCGCCGCCACGTGTCCAGCAGGAGCAGCCGCTGCGCCCCCGTCAGGACCACCCGCGGGTGGTCCTCCTTTTTCGTCAGTCGCCGCCTCTTGGGAGGGCATGACTGCAGCGGAAGCCTCGGCATCGAAACCTCGTCCGATTCCCTGATCCCTCCCCGGTCAGGTTCGCACTCTTCCTCATCACCCACCCATTGGTTGCTCCCCTCTTCTACTTCCGGTTTTCCTCCTCCCTCACAATCCTCCACTGATCTCTCTGAAGGGACGGACTCCGTCCCTTCAGAGAGATCACAGGCTTCCTTATCCCATCTCTCTTCGTCCATCTCCCCTCCTTTTGCAGGTCGCCCTGCTCACTTCGGAGGAGCCATTTTCTCTACTGATTTATCGCTGAAAATCGTCAGGAATTTCGGGGAGGATTACACCAGGCGCAACTGCGCGCGACGATCAACGCCGCAATCCGTGCGGGGGTCTCTTTCTGGCCGATCGACGCGCGCGGGCTGACGGCCCAGGCCCCCTTGGGCGATGCCACCCGGAGTTCTCCCGGCGGCGCGGGGATGTATACCGGCGCCATCGCCATGGGGATGATGACGAGTTTTCAGCGCTCGCAGGACACGATGTGGTCGCTCGCCGCCGACACCGGAGGAAAAGCGCTCCTCGACTACAACGACCTGACGCGCGGCATCCGGCAGGCCCAGGAGGCGGTCTCCAGCTATTACATCCTCGGCTACTACACCACGAACCAGAATCTCGACGGCAAATTCCGGCGCATCAAGGTCTCGCTGAACAACGAACTGGCCGGGAAGCTGGATTACCGGCAGGGCTATTACGCCCGCAAGGAATTCGGGAAATTCAACGACGCGGAAAAGGAGCGCCAGCTGGAAGAGGCGCTGATGCTGGAAGACCCGGTCACCGACCTCACGATCGCCATGGAACTGGATTACTTCCAGCTGAACCGCGCCGAGTATTACGTGCCGCTGGTGGTCAAAATCCCCGGCAGCGAGCTGGTGCTGGCCAAGCGCGGCGGGCACGAACGTACGCGGCTCGATTTCATCGGGGAAATCAAAGACGAATACGGAATCACGGTGACAAACGTCCGCGACAAGGTAGACATCAGGCTGAGCGACGCGACAGCCGCGGAGCTCGCCGGGCGGCCGATCCAGTACGACACCGGGTTCACCCTGCTGCCGGGCAAGTACAGGCTGAAGTTCCTCGCGCGGGATGCGGAGACCGGCCGCATCGGGACATACGAAATGCCTTTTGTGATCCCGAACCTGAACAAAGAAGAGAAACGGATCCCGATCAGTTCCGTGGTCCTGAGCAGCCAGAGGGTGGATCTGCGCGACGCCCTGTATGACGCTTCCAAAGACAAGGGGAAGACGGCATCCGTAAACCCGCTGGTGCAGGAAGGCCAGAAGCTGATCCCCAGTGTCACCCGAGTTTTCAGCAAGGGCCGCGACATGTACGTGTATCTGCAGGCCTATCAGCAGGGGGTCGAAAGCGCGCGGCCGCTGGTCGCCTTCGTCAGCTTCTACCGCGGGCAGGTGAAGGCATTCGAAACGCCGCCGCTCATGGTGACCGAGGCGCTGGACAACCGCCTCCGGACCATGCCGCTGAAATTCAGTCTTTCTTTGCAAAACCTGTTGCCCGGCCAATACAATTGCCAGGTCACGATTACCGATCCAACGGGGCAGAAGGCAGCCTTCTGGCAGGCGCCTGTGGTGCTGATCCCCTGAAGTCAGGAGCAGTCATATGAAAATCTTCAGCATTGCGTGTGCGTGCAGCCTTCTTGTGTGCCTGACCGCGGGGCTGTTTGCCCAGGCGCCGGCCAAACTCGAGTTCGAGGTTGCATCGGTGAAACCCTCGCCTCCCCTTTCGAGCCTGATCGAGCAGGCCCGAACCGGGAAGATCGACCTCGGGGCGATGCGGATGGACGGAGCCCGCATGGACGTCAAATTCGTCTCTTTGAAGGCCCTGGTCGGGATGGCGTACAAGATGAAGCCCCACCAGATCACCGGCCCGGAGTGGATGGATTCGCAACTGTTCGAGATCCAGGCCAAGCTTCCGGAGGGGAGCAACGAAGAACAGATCCCGGAGATGCTGCAGTCGCTTCTCCAGGAGCGATTCAAGCTCGCCTCTCACGCTGAAACCAGGGAACAGCCGGTCTATGCGCTGATCGTGCAGAAAGACGGGCCGAAGCTGGAGCAAGTCGCAGAGGAGGAACCCAGGACCGCCGCCGGCAATCCGCCGGAGGGCGGGGAAGACGCCGACAAAGCGATGTCGTTTTCCACGCCGGAAGGGGGAGTAAAGATCAAACCGGAACAGGGCAGCATGACTGTCGACGCCGGCGCAGCCGGTAAAATGCGCATGACCATGGGCCAGGACGGATCGATGCGCATGGAATTGTCGAAAATGAAGATGCCGGAATTTGCCGAACTGCTGTCGCAGTTCACCGACCGCCAGGTCGTCGACAAAACCGAATTAAACGGTGCCTACAAAATTGATTTGGAGCTCCCGCTGCAGGAACTGATGGCGCTTGCGAAGAAGATGATGCCGGAACTGGGAGGACTGGTCGGCGGCGGAGCCGTCCCCGGCCAGGCCGCTCCCGGGAGCGGTCTGGCCGGAGTCGCCGCGTCGGACCCGTCGGGCGCGGGCATGTTCCGCGCGGTGCAAAAGCTCGGCCTGAAGCTCGATCCGCGCAACATGCCCACCGAGACGCTGATCATCGATCACATTGAGAAGGAGCCGACCGAGGACTAACCCAAATTATTCGTGAAGAGATAAAACAAAAAGCCCCTTCGTGCGTATAACTACTTGAGACCAATCAAGTTGCATACCACAAAAGAGGCTTTTTGATGACTCAATCTACCACACAGCCTGTACTTTTCGGAACACATTTT
>JAAYCX010000007.1 GCA_012729555.1 Acidobacteriota bacterium | reverse complement strand
GCTCGGCCCTGGCCCGGGCAACCTCGGCGTCCAGCGCCTCGATTCGCGCCTGGGGAACGCCGTCGCACAGGCTCCCCGCCGCGTGACGGTGAAGAGCTGCGAGTTCATAATCGGCGTGCGCCTGGTCAATCCGGGGCTGCGCCTCCTGGCGCTTCCGTTCGGCCTCCGCGAAGGCCCGATGGAGTTTTTCCGATTGGGCGAAATCGCCCGCCGTGCAAAGAGTGCTATCAGACATTGTGATTTCCTTTCTGATTGATTGTTAGATTTTGCCAAACGGGGTCTTGATCCACGGCTCCCGCAAGGTCCGATCCAATTTGCTCATTCCGGCCAGCCTCAGCCGTTCGCGCTCCTTTTCTTCCCGCTCCCGATCCCGGCGCTCCGCCTCCAGCCCCGCGAAGTACGCCTCCATTTCCGCCCGCTCCGCCTCCCGCGCCAGCCTCCACGCCCGGAGCCGGTGCCAGTTCTGCAGCCGCCGCCATGGCTCGGATGCGAGCCGGAGAGCGCGGGAACCAGCCTTCCAGATAACTTCCAACCTCATCCTCATTGACGAAATCCTCCGCATGAAGGCGGTTGGCCAGTTCGAGCAATGCCGCCCGATACCAGCGCCGCCGGAATAGTCGATCAATCGCCTTTGCCAGCCGGTCGAGCCGGTCGGGTGCGGCCGCCGCCGTGTCTCGATTCCGTTCCTCGTCGCTCTCTCCTTTCGCCCACGCCTCCCGTGCCGCCTCTGGTGAATCGAGCGGCCCGCAAATCCCGCCGCCGTTCTCGAACACGGCGACCGCAGACCGCCTACCCCCCACCAGGAACGCAATAATCGCGTGCCCCGCCTCGTGAACGGAGGTGTGCTGCCTGGTGGACCAATGAGGGGTGAAGCCGGACTCGCTGGCACTGTGGGCTGCAACATCCCCGGCGATCAAAATCGCTGCCGGTCGCCGGAGCGTGCGCCATACCTCAGGGGTCCGCTCCAGGGCGAGCCGGTAAACGTCAGCCGGACAGGTCGGGTTGCCGTCGGCGTCCATTATTCGGCCCCCGACTGGCGCAGGATTGCCGACCATACCGGCTTCAGATCGAAATCCCAGTATTCATCCGCCCGATTCAGGACCATCAGGCCCAGCGCCGGAGACGGGTTCGCCACCACAAAGTCCACAATCTTCTGGAACCGGTTCAGGACCTCGCCCCAAGGCTTGAGGATGTCGCATAAATCGCCCGTGCGCCGATACCTTTCTTGCACCAGGCTACCCGCAGCGTAGAAATCCATGAGGAGCCGCTGCGCTTCCTCTGCCGGTGGAGCCCACGCCCTCATGGCTGCATTCGCAATCGGCGCTACTTCTTCCGCGACAATCTTTTTCTTTTCATTTCGCATTTAGGTTTCTCCTTCAGAATGCGGCCCGACGCCAATTCCTCCAGGCCGCGATAGATGCTGTCCTGCACAAACTGCGACTGCTCCGGGGTGAGACTCAGCCGGATCTCGATCTTGCGGATTGCCTGCAGCCAAATATTTTTAGCTCCCGTATAAATCCGGCCCAACAATTCGCGCATCTCCTCGGCGTCGATGTAGCGGCCCCGGAGAATGTCCAGTTGCATTTCCTTAATCCCGGCCTCCGCAACCATTGATCGGGTCCGGGCCTCGTTGTAGCTCTCCCCCGGCTTGGATCGGGCCAGGATGTTCTGCGCGATCCATGTCTGCGCCTGCTCCGGGTCGATCAGGCCGTCCTGCAAGGGCATCCCGCTTTTAACGTAGCGGTCCACCATTTGCCGGGAGACTCCCTGCGCCGCCGCGAAGTCGGCCCGCGATAGCAGTTGATTTTTCTTTGTCAATGTCCTACCCTCAGATGTGGTCCCCGGTGGCAACCGGCAACCTGATTTTTAACGCTGTAGCTAGAGAAAGTGTGAGGCTGCCCAACCCTCGGCTTGTACCCCCCACCAAGGACCCGAAAGCCCCCCCCCTCCCCCTAATGCACACTCCATGTCTCCCCGATCATCACCTGGTCGCCCTCGACCCAAACCCTCGCCTCGCCGCACAAGATCATCTTCAGGGCCAGGTAGTGCCGCATCCCCCGCTCGGCCCATCCAATGAGCGCCTCGATCTCCCGCTCACCTACCGGGCCGTCTGCCGCGTCTGCGAGTCGCTTGGTCAGGACGTCTACTTCTGCCGCCGTCAGGAGGCCGTCATCCGATGAGGTCATGTCGCACCACCTGGTCGGCTCGATGAATCATCAGGGTGACGGTGTGGCCCGGGCTGTAGGGGCTGTGAGCGAATAGCTCGACGGCCAGCCCCAACCCCCGGCACTCGTCCCGGAATGCAGCCAGGTCGTCCAGGTCCACGTTGTAGGGTTCGGTCGTCAGGACGCGGTAGCCCTCCGGCGTGCGCCAGATTCTGGTATGGTCGAATATGCGCCGCCCGTATCGGGTGCAAATGCACTCCGGGACCTTGCGCCCGTCAGCCTCATAGCATCGCTTCCCGGCCACTACCCGGGGGCATTGGGGCACGGTGCCCCGCTTCCACCCCGGGAAGACGTCGATATATCGTTGCTCCTGCTGGCGGGATTGCTCCCGCACCATGGTCAATATGTTGCCGACCATTGTCTCCCCCATGGGTTTTGGCCATTACGGCCATATTGGCCGATAAACTGGCGCTGATTGAATTTTGGGTATTTTGGGTATTTTGGGAGGCGATAGCCTCCGCAGGAAAGTCTGCCTGTGACCCTGTATTGTATTTTTACTAATATAATATAAGGTCTAAAATGGCTATCAAGCCTAGTTACCCAGAATCCCCAATATCCCCAAAATTCGGATTGACATTAAAATCCCCTACCCAATATCCCCAATATCCCCAAAATTCGGATTGACCTCGAACACCCTGCTTGGGCGTCCGGGTCCGGCGGCAGGCCGTTGACCCTCGCGGATGTAGCCTTGTGTCACCAGGAAGGCGAGGTGCGGATCCATGTCGGCTGCCGTGCTGTATCTCCCGCGAAGTGCCTGCCATGCTTCCCGCTTGGTGAATGTCGCCAGCCCCTCCCGCTTGATCCAAGACAAGATTCTCTTCGTAGCCTCGACCACCGGGTCTGCCCCCATCGTTCCAAAGGCGGCAATGGCGTGCGGGATGAGGTACTCCCCGATCTTGATCGCTCTATGCAGGATTTGGTCTGCAACGGGAATATCCCAGGGCTTGTCCCGGTCGGCAGTTTCCGCGAGGTGTATCAGTGCTGCGATTCTGGCGATGGCGCCGGTCAGTTTGCCCGCCCAATCCGAGATGAATCCAAGTTCACCTAATGGTTCAAGTTTCGGCTCCAAAAACTCCATGAAGGCAAGGACCGTTTCCCTGGCGCAGTCGTCCAGGCGCAGGACGTAGGCGGAAACGTCCCCGCTGGAGTCGACCGACATCGGCAGGGCCAGCAGATTGGTGATCGCCTGGTTGTAGGCGGCAAGGGTCATCCCGGGAATCGTCGGGGGGTCGGCCCGCCGGTGGCCGAGTCTGCTCTCGGGAAGGGAATAGAGAAACCTCGCCAGCAGACCCTTTCCCCGGAATCCGGGCTTCCCGGCCAACCCCTCAATCACCTCCGGCTGAACCGCCAGCCCAATAGTCAGTGCCGGGTCGTGGATATATTCGGGTGGCCGTCCTATGCGATTGACCCGGAGTTCATCGCCGCTGTGACCCTTCAAGAAGACATTGAGATTGGGGCTCTTGTTCGCGGAGTACCGCCCGCCCATGATCTCGAAGAGGTCACCCTCAGCACTCATTAGCGCCATGCGCCCGTGCTGCGTGCTCAAAAGACTTGCCAAACTCTCTGGTGAGCAATCGTCGGCCAGAAATTGCGGGTAAGCGGGTATGCGAAGGGAATCAAGCTCGACCGCCATGTCCTCCGCCGCAGCAGTAAGGGACGCCCTCTTCGCCGGATCGGACGCCTTGGCTGCGATTTCCTGCGCCTTGACAAGCGATTTTTCGAGAACCTTGTACCTGGTCGTACCCCTGGCGATCTCCGGCGCGATACCCTTGGTTTCGGCTTTCTCGAACGCCTCGATTGGCTCAAGCATCGCCTTGAAGACCGCAGATTTCCGGTTTCCGCTTGGCAGGGCCGTAATCGTGTACAGGTTCAATGGCTCTACGAATCCCGGCTTGATTTCAACGACGATCTTCTTGGCGCAGGCCGCGCCCATGACCGCAAGCGAAAGCATCGCCGCAAGGTCAACGGGGGTTTGGGTTGATGTTGCCAGCGCCGAAACGTACTTGCCTATGCTCTCCGGCAGGGCATCAACCGGGAACCCCGGGAGATTGGAATCGAAAAACGGAATGGGCTCGTCCCATGCTTGGGGTTGATCGACCGGCTCCACCCCATCGGTTTGTGCCGCTTCGCACCCCAACGCCATTTCTTCTGCTGTCGTCATCTCGCAGGCGCCCACTTGCATCGTCATTCCACCACCCCTTCCAATGCCCGATACGCTTCCAATTGTTCCCACGGTCGCCCGATCAACAAGTCGTGCAGGCGCTCGATCTCGTCCAATGGCGTCCCGCTGTAGGCGACCCCCAACAACCCCCATCCGAGCTGGTCCTCGGGGTCATTCTCCAGCCTGCGACGGGCGTATAGCTCGATGCGGCTGCGGTTGTAGTACTCCTCGCGCAATTCGCGGCCCCGCCGCTTCGCCCACGCCCGGAGTCCATCCTCCGCCCGTCGCTTCTTCACCACTGCCGGATCCGGCGCCGGGGGTCGGCCAGGTTCCAGCCCGAAAAACCGCAGGGCCGCCTTGAAATCGCACCCCAGTGTCTTCATGACGTAGGAGAGCTTGTCGCCGCGCTCACCGCAGGCGAAGCAATAGAACACCCCCCGGTCGTCGTCGGCGGAAAACCCGGTACTGCTGCCGCAGGAAACACACCCGCCTCGACCCCTTCTTAAAAGAGGTGCGTCTACCCGGCGAGTGATTGAATCCCAGGATTCACTGATATGAACGGCCACTAGCTCCCCCTTACGCGCAACGGACCCGATGCGAGTCCAACCACTGATCCAGGTCGGCGACGTCGTACCGGATCGCCCGCCCGATCTTCAGAAACGACGGCCCCTGGCGCTTCATCCGCGCGAGGCGCATCCACGGGCGCGACATCCCGATGTAGATCGACGCCTCGGTCTCAGTCAGCCGCTCCCGTCTGCTGCTGCTATCCATGATTCCCCTTCCGGGCACAAAAAAACCCGGGCCGCTTATGCGGTTCCCGGGTCGTGGTCCCCTGATTGACTGATTAAAAGCCTAGTCGATTGCCCCTTTTTTGCTGCTGGAGGCGCGCCGCTTTGCTGGCGGGCGCTCCGTGATATATGCAGCCCGATACAGCTCGCGCGAGATCAGCCGCTGAATCACCGCGACGATCTCCGGGCTGCTGGAGGTCATGATCGGGACAAGTTCCCCCTCCCCGCCTCGGTCGTAAACCACCACAGTCGCCGCCATGTCGTTCCTCCAAATAAAAAGGGCCAGCGTTTCCGCTGACCCGAAAAAAGCTCCCTACTTATAGACCAATAAATCGCAAATATAACTTTTTTGCTCTAATCCTTAGATTCTAATGCACTTTGAGTTCTTGCTCCCGCCGATACAAGCTCTCGCAGTTCCGGCAGAACGGCGGATTCTCCCCATGCTCCTTAATGTAGTCGCGGCCCCACCCGGTCAACCCATGCGTATCGGCGAAGTGGGTTAGTTGCCGTTGTACCCGGTCGTGGGGTCCAATAAGATCCTGCTCCGCCAGATAGAGTTTTATTTTCATGGATTTCATTGCCTTGCTTATCGCCGGTTGTGTCCTTTTGAGTCTCTCGGCTATTTCGCTCTGCGATAATCCCCGCTGCCACAAGGGGCAGACCTCTTTTTCTGGCCGCGTCAAGTTGGCCGATTGCTGTATGGCGTCGCGGAGTAATAACAGGACGCCCCTTGCGCCCTCAGGTCCATATTGATCGTCGCTTTTGCGCTTAATGTAATCTTCGAGTTTCCGCTTATATTCGTCAGCGCGACGGCCAGCGGCCCGCCGGAGGATTTGGTACTGTTCGACGAATTGGGGCCCCAATACGGGATCTCCGCTGTATTCAAAAATGCCATTTGCTGCGTTTTCGATTTCCGCCGCATGGATTAGCTCTGAGTATTTCGGGGTCCGGCTTTCGTTGTTCTGTGGGGCTGTACGGACCTGGCGCCTTACCCGCTTATATTCCTCGGCCTGGATTTGTTCATCGGAGAACGTTGGTATTTCGGTGCGCGCCATAACCCCTCCCACAAGGTTTCCCACTTTTGGATCGCCGCAGGCCCGGGTGGGAGACCGGGCTTTTCGGTAGCTAACCTAGCGGCATGGTTCCTTTATATCACAAAGCCCTTTACGCCCACCCCCAAAAAATGGGGAAAATTTTCAAATTATTTTTCATCCTCCCAATTTTGCCACTACTTCCGCCAGCTTTCCCGGCATCAGATGGCTATATCGTAACGTCATCGCGATGGTGCTGTGTCCTAGCAATTCCCGGATGCTGTTTAGGTCGACCCCCTTCATTGCCAGCCTTGACGCGAAATCGTGCCGGAGGTCGTGGAAGCGGAAGTTTTCGATCTTGGCATCCTTCATCAACCGGCGCCAACTGCTGTTGATGTTATCCATCCTCCCGCCATTATCGGCAGGGAAGACCAGGTCCCCGCCCGGGTTCTGCTTGCGCCAAAGGGTCAGGGTTTCGAGCGCCTCATCATTCAGCGGAAGGTGCCTACTCTGGCCGGATTTGGCCGTCGCCCCGGCAATAGTCAGGAGCCGTGCCGCGAGATTGACGTCCGTCCACCTCAAATTGAACAGTTCGCCCCGCCGCATCCCGGTATTGAGCGCCAGGAGCACCATGGGCATCAAATGATCCGTGAAGGTGCCATGCTCGGGGAAAACCTGGAACCCCCGTACCTGGCGCCACTGATTGAAGGACGTCCGCTGCTTCCGGCGCTTGTCCTCCCGGGCGTCGAGCGCTTCCCGGAGCCGCCCGGATTCCTCGGGCGTCAAGTATCGCACCTTCCCCTCGCTGTCCACCTTGCTGCGTTTCACCTTCCGCATGGGGTGGACGTCGATTAACCCCCAATCCATCGCCCGGGTCAGTGCGGCGCGCAGGACGTCCAGGTCGTGGTTGACGGTGATCGGCTTCACCCCCGCTTTCAGGCGCGCGGATCGGAAGCGCTCAATGCTCCAGCCGTCGATCTCTGACAGCTTCTTGCTCCCCAGGCAGGGGTAAAAGAGCGCCAGCCGGCGCAGGGTCTCCCCCGGGCTCTTCTGGTGGGAGGTGATCCAGGCAGCGTAGCGATCCCTCACAAAGGATTCGTAGGTGAAAGCCTTCGCCTTCCTTCGCTCCTTCATCGGATCGGCCCCCAGGACGGCGCTTGCGAGGTATTCGCGCGCCTTCTCCCGGGCTTCGTCCAGCCTCAAAACGCTGGTTTGCCCCACGGTGATCCGTTTCCCTCGCCCATACTCCGCGATATAGGCCGTGACGCCGGACGGCTGAACCCGGAGAATGAACCCCGGGGTTTCCGTATCCCGGACCTCAAATGCTTTCGCCTTTGGCTTGACGCGCTTCACGAAATCCTTGGTGATTCTCGCTTTCATAATGGTGCCTCCCGGTTCGGGGTTTTGGCCCGTAAGTGCACGGTAAGTGCAGGAAAATTATATTTCCATATACCGGGATAAACAACCGGAAAACAAATGGTGCTTGTTAAGGCTTGGTAATGTGTGGTTTATGGCCCATGAAGGTTTATGGTTGTTTCTGGTGAGATAGAAAAAAAACGGTCTTACACACCGGGGGCCACTGGTTCAAATCCAGTACCGCCCACCACTTGCAACCAGGAAAAATCAGGTTCAGGTCTTCGGGCCTTTTGTCGCCCGGGCGGGAGTCCGGGGCTCAGTGGACGAG
>JAAYCX010000006.1 GCA_012729555.1 Acidobacteriota bacterium | reverse complement strand
TGCGTGCCCTTTCCGTCATCAGCAACAAGACCGAAACCATATTCTCGGAATTTCAATATAGGGCCAAGACCTGGCACGAACCCCGCCGGGTTGTGGTCAAAGCAGAGGTGGTACGTTTCCCTGGACGTGACCCGAGAGACAATGCTCGCTATGTCGTGACCAACATCCCGTTCAGGCCGGAGCGCGTTTATGGAATCTATCGCGGCCGCGGGGATGTGGAGAACAAGATCAAAGAATTGCACCATGGCCTCGAGATCGACCGCACGAGCTGCACATCTTTCAAGGCCAATCAGTTCCGGCTTCTGCTGACCTCAGCCGCATACTTGTTGATGCAGGAGATTAGGCGGCTTGCCGCCGGCAGCGAGCTTCAGAACGCTCAGGTATGCACCTTGCGGAATCGCCTCCTGAAGCTGGGAGCCGTCGTCAAACGTTCATTCCGCAGGCTCGTCATTCACCTGCCGTTGAGTTGCCCCTGGGTATCCACCTGGCGCTCGATCGCTGCCGCAGTCGGCGCGCAGCTCTGAATGCTTTCACCCTTCAAACCTGGAAGGAAGTGCGGGCTTGATGGGAGTGGTGTGCGCGTTATCGCCGGGGAGGTAGCCTGACTTTGCTCTCGGGTCCATTCGGGCCCATTTAAATGGTCCTTGGTTACCGTTTTCTCTGAAGTCACCGCCGCAATCTTGTTTCCAAGGAGCCAGGACGGCATTACAATGCTGGTTTCAGTGCGCTTGGTGAATAAAGCGGGTTAAAAGGACTTAAGTCGGCCCGGCCCGGCCGTGGAAGCCATGGACGCCCAGGCTTTTCCGGTACAATGCCATGGCGGCGCCGATGGAACCCTGTTCCCATAGACCCGGCGAAGGCCCATAATGGACTCCTCCTCCATGGACGCATCGGGCCATGGGGCGGACGGAAGATTTTGGGGGAATCGGGATGGGCAACGAGGTTCTGGAATTTGCCGCGGCCATCGGCGCCAGGGATCTGAAATCCTGCCTGGAGGGGACCAGGCTTGAGGGCCTGTTCAAGGGACGGAACTACTTCCTGCTCGACAAGAGCACCTACCTGATCGTCAAGACCAGCCCGGGCGCCGGGGAGGCGCGCTGGGGACTGGGAAAAGACTTTGTCGGTGTTTTCGACCTGCTGACCCAAAAAGCGGGGACCTACTTCTTCGTGGCGCTCGCGTCGAAGCATTCGGGCTGGGTCCTCTCCCGGCGGGAGCTTGCGGACATGATCGCCGACGGCTCCCTGAGCTTCTCGGAAGATCACCTGGAATATCGGCTCACGCGCCACGATCTCGACGACTCCAGCCGCTTCGAGTCGATCGCGGAGTTCCTGCAGAAAATCACGCCCGCGCTCGAAACCGCCCCCGCCCCGCTCCCCCCGCCGGGTTCAGCCTAGACAGCTTGGCAGCGCCCCCGCCCGGTCCCGCGGTAGTTGAAGATCAGGCCGTCGAGAAAGGCCCGGATATCGAGGGCCGGCAACGTGGACCCCGCGCGCAGCAGCCCGATGCAGTAGCAGAGCAGCGGGCCCCCTTCCTGCTGGTACTTGCGCTCGGGGGGGAATTTGATCGCTTGGCAGAAGTCCTCCTGGTGCACGCGCCTGACCGAGCCGTCCGTGCCGATGTCGCGGTCGTAGCGCCGGACGAGGACGCACGGGTGGTCTCCGACGCGGCGGAAGGATGCCTGTGCGACATTCAGCCCGACCTTCGCGTCCCGCCATCAGCGGGCGGAGCGGCAGTTCCGCGACGATCTGTTCCAGTTCCGGCTCATCCAGCATCCGCGCGCGCGTGTCACCGGGGTCGGGAGGGGGCGCATCCTCGGGCAGCAGGCTGACGGCTCCGGCGCATTCGCCTCCGATCCGCTCCAGCATGGCGAAATCGTTGCGCTCGCTGATTCCCAGAATCGCGGCGACCCGTCCCCCTTCCGGTTTCTTCATCCCGCCATTTCTCCGCCGATCGGCCCCGATCCTGTTAAGATAAGAGCTCGGTGCCCGGGCAGTAAAACGCCACGGTTTGAGGAGTCTGATGCCATGAAAAAGATAGTGTCGCTATGTGCTTGGGGGATTCTGGCCGCGCTGACCGCATTCCCGGCCCTGGCCCGGAATGCGCCCGATCGGCCATCGGCCAACTCTGCAGCCCCCTCGAGACCGACGATTCCCGTCTGGCCCGGGACGGCGCCGGGGTCCGAGGATTGGACCCATAGCGAACGGGTCACCGAAGGGCCCGGGGGCTCGAAGGTGTATGCGAACGTCGTCCATCCCACCCTCACGGTCTATCTTCCGGAAAAGGCCGGGGCGAACAGGACGGCCGTCATCCTCTGTCCGGGAGGCGCCATGCGCATGCTGGGGTTCGCCGAGCCGGAACGAACCGCCGAGTGGCTGAACTCCCGGGGCATCGCGGCCTTCATTCTCAAGTACCGGGTCGTGCCCGACGCGCCCGCGGGCGGCGGGCGTCCCCCCGGAGCGCCGCGGGCGGGAATCCCGCAACGAAAGATGCCGATGGGGATGGGGAAGGAACTCTCCTTCAGGGAAATCCTGGACCGGCGCGGCAACGCCAACCCGGCGCCCGACGACCAGGAACATCTCAAGGTCATCGGGATGGCGATCGCGGACGGCCGGCAGGCGATCCGCATCCTCAGGCGGGACGCGGCCAGGTACGGCATCGACCCGAAACGGATCGGCATCCTCGGGTTTTCGGCGGGCGGGGGGGTCGCCATCGGGACCGCCGTGACGGAATCCCCCGACGC